>JACDGQ010000227.1 GCA_013821615.1 Planctomycetota bacterium | reverse complement strand
GCAGGGAAGGGGCGGTGGTGGGGGACGGTGCGGGGTGGCGGAGTGCGGAGTGCGGAGTGCCTTTGCATCCATCAGCTCCTGGCCATGGCCGTGGCGTGAGGAATCCCTGGTTGAATGTGCGTCATCGTCGCTGAACGCTGAACGCTGAACGCCAAACGGCACTCCGCACTCCGCACTCCGCACTCCGCACTTCCCACTTCCCACTTCCCACTCCGCACTTCCCACTCCGCCCCCATTGATTCCCTGCACGCAGCCCTTCCAATCCGCCCCTCATCCCCGCGCGGGACGATGGAGCGACGATGAAGCCTCAGGTCCTGGTGCTGCGTGCTGCGGGCACCAATTGCGATGTCGAGACCGCCTACGCCTTCGGCCTGGTCGGCGCGGAGCCCACCACGCTCCACGTCAACCGCCTGCGCGAGCGGCCGGCGCTGCTGCGCGACTTCCAGATCCTGGCCATCCCCGGCGGTTTCAGTTATGGCGACGATGTCGCGAGCGGGCGGATCTTCGCCAACGAGCTGCTCGCCGGCATCGGCGACGAACTGCAGGCCTTCGTCGAGCGGGGCGGCTATGCGATCGGCATCTGCAACGGTTTCCAGGTGCTGGTGAAGGCCGGGCTGCTGCCGCGCCTGGCCGGCGACCGCAGCCAGCACGCCACGCTCACCGACAACACCAGCGGCATCTACACCGACCGCTGGGTGCGCCTGACCGGCGATGCCACGCGTTGCGCCTGGATCCCCGACGCCGCCGAGGTCGAGCTGCCGGTGGCGCACGGCGAGGGTCGCTTCCTGGCCGCTCCCGAGGTCATCGCCCAGCTCGGCGCGAACGGCCAGGTCGCCTTGCGCTACAGCGCCGGCACCAATCCCAATGGCTCGACCGCCGACATCGCGGGCGTCTGCGATCCGAGCGGACGGGTGTTCGGCCTGATGCCCCATCCCGAACGCTTCCTGCGCTGGGAGAACCACCCGCGCTGGACGCGCGAGCCGCGCCGCGCCGAAGGCGATGGCGTGCGCTTCTTCCGCGCCGCCGTCAGCCGCCTCTCCGCCTGATCCCGCGCACCAGCGCACCCGCTTCCCTGCCCTCCGCCACGCCCCTGGAGCCCCGACCATGACCGTCCGCACCCTGGCGTCCGCCACCCTGTTCGCACTGGCCCTGGCCGGGCGCGCCCTCGCCGTCGAAGCCGGCGCCGAGACCCCGGCGGTACCGACCGTCGCGGAGGAGACCCAGCAGGTCGACGACCGCCAGGTCAAGGTGTGGGCCAAGCGCGCGCTGTCGATGAACGTCAAGTCCAAGGACGAGGCCGACGTGCAGTCGCGCGAGCTGTGGTATTCGGCCTTCGACGGCAAGGCCTGGGGCGCGTGGTCGAAGCACGGCATCATCTTCGCCCGCGAGGCGCCGATCGCCTGGGAGCCGACCGAGGGCCACTGGCGCATCTACATCCGCACCATCAAGGTCTCCGGCCTCGCCAATCCCGAGCCGGGTCCCGCGACCGTGCCGGCGGGCGAGTTCATCATCGACCGCAGCGCGCCCACCGTCGCGATCGGCTTCCCGGGCTCCCAGGCCAAGCTGCGCGGCGGCGGCAAGTACACCATCAAGTGGGAGGCGACCGACCTGCACCTCAAGGCCGCGCCGGTGACGCTGCGCTGGTCGCGCGACGGCAAGGGCGTCTACGAGACCATCGCCGCGGATCTGCCCAACAGCGGCACCTACGAGTGGACCGTGCCCAAGGACATGACCAACGCCGGCCAGCTCCAGATCCTGGTCGCGGACAAGGCCGGCAACGTCGGCAGCGCCGAGAGCAGCCAGGTGCTGGTCGACTCGATCAGCCCGCGCGGCCGCGTCACGGCGCCCGCGATCAGCGCGCGCAGCGAGGCCGCCTACAGCACCGAGATCGCCGACGCCGGCCCGGCCGGGCTGAGCGCGGCCAAGCTGTGGATCAGCGGTGACGACGGCGTCACCTGGGCCGAGGGGCCGGCGGTCACCGCGCCGTGGAAGACCGTGGGCTGGAAGGCGCCCGCCGATGGCCGCTACCGCCTGGCGATCGTCGCCGCCGACCAGGCCGGCAACATCAGCGCCACGCCCAAGGGCAAGGGCGAGGACCAGTTCCAGGTCATCATCGACACCACCGCGCCGGTCATCACCCTGGCCTCACCGGTCGGCATCGTCGAGGCCGACAAGGCCAGCTCGACCCGCCGCGCCTTCAAACCCGGCGACCGCGTGGCGGTGAATTTCGGCATCAAGGACGTCAACCTGCAGGCTAATTCCGCGTCGGTGTACCTGCAGACCGATGCCGCGAAGCCCTGGATCGAACTCGGCAAGGGCCTGCCCGTCGACGCCGCCTTCCGCTTCGCGATCACCGACGCCCACGCCAGCCGCAGCGCGCGCATCAAGGTGACCGCGCTCGACGCCGCCGGCAACCTCGGCGAGACCGTCTCCACCGACGGCTTCCAGGTCGACACCGAGGTGGATGCGGGGACCGTCGAGATCAAGTGAGCGGCTGCGCCGGCTGACGGCTGACGGCTGGCGGCTGGCGGCCGGCTGAAACCGGCGCATGGCGCCGGTTTCAGCCAATTGGTCCTTTCGCGAGTGCGTACGAGCGCTGGTTCCTGAGACGGCCTCGGTCCAGGCGCCGTCAGCCGTCAGCCGCCAGCCGCCAGCCATTTCATCCTGTCGCCAGGGGGCTTAGAGCGCTGATTCGGGAATTGCTCCGGGTCCAGGAGCCGTCGGCCGCCAGCCGTCAGCCGTCAGCAGCGCCCGCCGGCGCTGCAGCCTTCCCCCACCTGCCGCTTGGTGTGCGCGGCACTCCCAGCAAGATAGCGCAACAATGAAGCCCCTGCCCCTGCTCGATGGCCTGATCTCGCCGGCGGATCTGCGCCGCTTCACCGCGGCGGAGCTCGCCCAGCTCGCCGAGGAGATGCGCCACCGCATCAAGGAGACGGTCTCGCAGCACGGCGGCCACCTGTCGTCGAACCTCGGCACCATCGAGCTGACCCTGGCCCTGCACCGGGTCTTCGATTTCAGCAGCGACCGCCTGCTGTGGGACGTCGGCCATCAGGCCTATCCGCACAAGCTGCTCACCGGCCGCGCCGGGGTCTTCCACACCAACCGCCAGCAGGGCGGCATCAGCGGCTTTCCCGATCCCAAGGAAAGCCCCTACGACCTCGCCAAGGTCGGACACAGCTCGACCGCGATCTCGACCGGCGTGGGCGTGGCCGAAGGCTACCGCCGCCAGGCCAGCCGGCGCCGCACGGTGGTGGTGGTCGGCGACGGCGCGCTGACCGGCGGCATGTCCTTCGAGGGCCTGATCAACGCGGGCCAGCTCAAGAGCGACCTGCTGGTGGTGCTCAACGACAACGGTAACTTCATCGACGCGCCGGTCGGCTCGCTGCACACCCATCTCGACCGCATCCGCACCGGGCGCATGTACGACCAGTTGCGCACGCGCGTGGTCTCGCTGCTCAAGCGCATCCCGCGCGGCAAGGGCCTGGAGCGTTTCGTCGAGCACATGGAGCACGCCGCGCACAAGCTGATCTCGCCCGGCTACATCTTCGAGGACCTCGGGTTCCGCTACTTCGGCCCGGTCGACGGCCACGACGAGAAGGCCACCGAGGACGCGCTGCGCCGCGTCGCCGACCTGCGCGGGCCGATCCTGCTGCACGTCCTGACCAAGAAGGGCGGTGGCTGGGAGCCGGCCGTGCAGGACCCGCTGAAATTCCACGGGCCCAAGGGCTTCGACGTCGAGAGCGGCTACTTCCATCCCAAGAGCAAGGCCGGCCGGACCTACTCGCAGATCTTCGCCGACACCATGCTCGCCATGGCCGGCGAGGACCAGCGCCTGGTGACGATCACCGCGGCGATGCCGTCGGGCACCGGTCTGCGCGTCTTCGCGCAGACCTATCCCGAGCGCATGTACGACGTCGGCATCTGCGAGCAGCACAGCTTCGCCTTCGCCGAGGGCCTGGCGATCAGCGGCCAGCTGCCGGTGGTCGCGCACTACTCGACCTTCGCGCAGCGCGGTTTCGACCAGATCTTCCAGGAGATCGTGGTGCAGCGCAATCTCGGCATCGTCGTCACCCTCGACCGCGCTGGTCTGGTCGGCGAGGACGGCGAGACCCACCAGGGCCTCTACGACATCAGCTGGAGCCGCTGTTTCCCCGGGCTGGTGCTGATGGCGCCCAAGGACGGCGCCGAGTTGACCGCGATGCTGCGCTGGACGCACGCCGAGCGGCAGTCGACGCACCGCGCCGCCGGCTACCTGATCCGCTATCCCAAGGACGAGGCGCCCGAGGTGCAATGGTCCGCTGCTGCCACGCCGCTGGCGCTGGGCCAGGCCGAGGTCCTGCACGCCGCCACCGTCGCCGACGCCGACAGCGCCAGCCGCCTCGCGGTGTGGGCCTACGGCATGCCGGTGCACGTCGCCCACGCCGCGCTCGCCGAACTGACGCCGGCGGAGCTGGCGCGCGTGACGCTGGTCAACGCGCGCTTCGCCAAACCCATCGACGGTGCGCTGCTCGCGGAGCAGGCCAGGACGCACGGCCAGGTACTGACCCTCGAGGACCACACCCTGCCCGGCGGTTTCGGCTCGATCGTCGCCGAGACCGCCACCGACCTGGGTCTGGCGCTGCGCATCCACCGCGGTGGCGTGCGCGACGAACTGGTGCCGCATGCAGCGCGCGACGTGCAGCTCGCCGCGCACGGCCTGGACAAGGCCAGCATCGTCAAGCGCATCCGCACGCTGCTGGAAGGCGGCGCGCGCGAGGCGATCAGGTTCGTGCGGACGGGCTGAGGAGCGCGCTGGAACATGGGGGTCCGAACGTGCGTCGGAGGCTTTCCTGGGACCGCGCGCCGCTGGCGCGCATTCCGCGAGAGCTTGAGAGTGCGTCAGCGGTGCGCGGTCCCAGGAAGGACCCTGGAGCGGGTTCCGCCAGACCAGGATGCCTGAGTTTGTTCCAGGCTACGTCTGCTGAGTGGAGTCGCTTGCGGGCGAGTGGGCCGCGGTCCCAGGGGAGAAGCAGGTGTTCAGCGGCCCAGGCCGCGCATGAGCGGGCCCATCAGGGCGCCGAGGTCGCTGCCGCCGAGGAGCTTCTGGACCTGCTCCTCGGGCGAGGCGCCGAAGCGCTGCTTGTGCTGGCGCAGGGCGTCGTTGAAGGCGACCAGCACGAGGTCCTCGAGCATGCTCACGTCGCCGCCGGCCGCGGCCGCCGCAGCGGGGGCGATGACCACCTTGGTCACGGTCAGCTCGCCGCTGATCTGGACCTTCACGGCACCGCCGCCGGCGCTGCCGTCGAGCAGCACCTTGCCGCGCTCGGCATCGGCCTTCTTCATGGTGTCCTGGAGCGGGCCGAGGCCCTTCATGAGCGAATCGATGTCCATGGCCGCAGCCTAGCCGCCGCGCGCCATTTGTCTGCTCCCGCAGTGCGCCGGCCGCCGCCCTGTGTGACGTCAGGGTCGGTGCCGCGCCCCACGCGCGTCAATCGGGCAGCTCATCCTCGAACAGCGCCGGCAGCTCGGTCAGCTCGGGCACGGCTTCGCCGCGCCGCTTGAGCTCGATGACGTCGATGCAGGTGGCCAGCACCTGCTGGGCAGAGAAGCCCAGGCGGCGCACCGGGAAACCGGTGGGGTTGCTCCACGGAAAATTGCAGTGCACCACCGCGTCGAGCTCCTCGGGCGCGATGCCGGCGCGGTGCACGCCCATCATGCCGTAGTCGGCGAAATTGTCGTCGGTGATGAGC
>JACDGQ010000226.1 GCA_013821615.1 Planctomycetota bacterium | reverse complement strand
GGCACCTCCAGACCAAGGAGACGCATGTCACCCATGTCCCCGGTTCGGAGTGTTACCTATGTCCCCGGTTCATACCTGGCTGATGGCTGACGGCTGATGGCTGACGGCTGACGATGGGGTGCGTCGTGAAGAAGGATCGATATTCGCAAATATGTGCGCGGGATGCCGCGGCTTGAATTCGGCGAGATATAGGTTTCCCTCGCACTTCGCACTTCGCACTTCGCACTTCGCACTCCGCACTCCGCACTCCGCACTCCGCACCTCGCGTCTCGCGTCTCGGGTCTCGGGTCTCGCACCTCGCGTCTCGCTGCTCACGACTCGCAGTTCAGCGCTCGATGGCGGCGTAGATCGCGGCCTGGGCGTCGTGCAGGATGCTGTTGTGGCCGGTGCCGGCGATCTCGCAGTAGATGAGCGCGGGGAAATCCGCGGCCAAGGCGCGACCCATCGCCACCGGGATGATCTCATCGGCGTCGCCGTGCAGGATGGTGATGGCGGGCGCGCCGGCGGCGAGGATCTCGGCGAGGCGCGCGTGATTATCGAAGCGGTGCACGAGCACTTCGCAGAGCGGCCAGCCGACCTTCCGCCGAGCCATCGCCAGCATGCTGGTGAACGGCGCCACCAGCACCGCGCGCTGCACCGGATGGCGGGCAGCGTACTGCAGTGCCGCCGCGCAGCCCAGGGAATGGCCGAGCACGCCGAGGCGCCCGGCCAGGTCCGCGGCGGCGAGGTGGAGGTGCTCGGAGAGCCTGCCGATGGCGCCCTCGCTGGCCGCGAGGATGGTGTCGGGCGACGGTCGGCCGGCGCTGGCTCCATAGCCGGGATAGTCGATGAGCAGGAAGCCGGCGCGCGCGTCTGCGCCCATCAGGAAGCCGCTCCAGTCCAGGGCGGCCATGGCGTTGCCGCCGAACACCAGCCAGATGCGCGCCGGCAGCTCGGCGCCGGCCGCGCGCGGCGCCACATAGAAGCAGGTCTGCGCGCCGACGTCGGTGGTGAAGGACAGGGGCATCAGTCGCGGTGGATCGCCGCGCAGCTGCGCGGCCGTGTAGCCGTGCGGGAGGTAGATCATGCTGCCCTGCGCGAAGAACAGCAGCACCGCCAACACCAGGAATGGAGCGACGATGCAGCGCAGCAGGGCGATGATGATCTGCCGTCGCTGGGTGAATTTGGGGGCGAGCCTCATGTTCATATGATAGTTAACGATCGAACATTTTCCAGGATGAAGCCGATCACCGCGTCTGACTCCGGATGAACGCCTCTGCTGCCATGATGGTTGCAGCTGCCCCATCAACCTTTTCTCACTCCGTTGCCCCGGCCTCGAGGCGTGCTTCTCCCCCGCTTCCCCCTTGCCGGACCGCGCACGCTTCGGACCCTCACGCCTCCCGTTTGCAGCCCCCCTCTGCCGAGGCCCGCCATGACCATCCGCCGCGCCCTGCTTTCCGTGTTCGACAAGACCGGCGTGGTCGACCTGGCGCGCGCCCTGCAGCGCCGCGGCGTCGAACTGCTGTCGACCGGCGGCACCTACAAGGCGCTGCAGGATGCGGGCATTCCGGTCATCGAGGTCGCCGAGCACACCGGCTTCCCCGAGATGATGGACGGCCGCGTGAAGACCCTCCATCCGAAGATCCACGGTGGCCTGCTGTGCGTGCGCGACGACGCCCACCACATGCAGGCGGCGGCGGCCAACGGCATCGGCCTGATCGACCTGGTGGTGGTCAACCTCTACCCGTTCGAGGCGACTTGCGACCAGGCCAGCGCGACCACCGCCGACAAGATCGAGAAGATCGACATCGGCGGCCCGAGCATGCTGCGCTCGGCGGCCAAGAACCACGCCTTCGTCACCGTGCTCACCGATCCCGCGGACTACCCACGCTTCCTCGCCGAGGTCGCGGGCAACGACGGCGACACCACCCTGGCCTTCCGCCAGGCCTGCGCGCGCAAGGTCTTCCGCACCACGGCGCGCTACGACGCGCTGATCGCCGAGGAGCTGACGCGCATCGCCTGCGCCGCCGATCCCGCGGTGTGGGCTGCCGAGCGCTTCCCCGCCGAGCAGGCCATCCCGCTGCGCAAGGTCCAGGACCTGCGCTATGGCGAGAATCCGCACCAGCAGGCCGCGCTCTATGACGTGCGCCTGCCGGGCGCGGCATCGGTGGTGCGCGCGCGGCAGCTCCACGGCAAGGAGCTCTCGTACAACAATCTGATGGACGCGGACGCCGCGTGGGAGCTGGTGAAGGAGTTCCCCGAGCCGACCTGCGCGATCATCAAGCACACCAATCCGTGCGGCTGCGCCGCCGGCGACACCCTGAAGGAGGCCTTCCTCAAGGCTTACGAGGGGGATCCCCAGGCGGCGTTCGGTTCGATCATCGCCTTCAATCGCGAACTCGACGCCGCGACCGCCGAAGTCATCGCCGATCCGGGCCGCTTCGTCGAGGTGATCATCGCGCCGTCGTTCTCGGCCGAGGCGCTCGCCATCATCACCACCAAGCCGAAGTGGAAGGCCAATGTGCGCCTGATCGCCGCGGGCGCGCCGGCGGCGGTGCCGCGCCTGGCGAACTCCGTGCGGAACGTGCTCGGCGGGCTGCTCGTCCAGGACTACGACACCCTCGGCTGGGACGCGGCGAACGTGAAGGTGGTGACGCAGCGCCAGCCGAGCGCGACGGAGCTGAAAGACCTCGCCTTCGCCTGGCTGGTGGTGAAGCACCTCAAATCGAACGCCATCTGCCTGGTCAAGGGCCGCGAGCTGCTGGGCGCCGGCGCCGGGCAGATGAGCCGCGTCAACTCGAGCTGGATCGCCGCCCACCTCGCGGGTGCGCGGGCCGCGGGCAGCGCGCTGGGCAGCGACGCCTTCTTCCCCTTCGCCGACGGCGTCGAGGCCGCGGCCAAGGCCGGGGTCACGGCGATCGTGCAGCCGGGAGGATCGAAGGGCGATCCCGAAACCATCGCCGCGGCCGACCGCCACGGCATCGCCATGGTCTTCACCGGGGTGCGCCACTTCCGCCATTGAGGGTGCGCGCGGTGTATCGCATGCACGAGGCGCGGCCCGGCAGCGCAGTTCCGCGTGCGGCTAGCTACCCGCTGCAGTCAGGGAGATGGGCCGCGGGTACCCGTGGCCAGGGCGCCCGGCCGGAGCCGGACCGTGCGTCCAACGTCAGCGCGGCTTGTTCTCGAGGGCGGGCGAGGCCGGCAGTTCGTCCTCATCGTGGCCGCCGCGCAGCAGGCAGACCGCGAGGATCGTCATGGGGATGCTGATCCCCAACCAGATGCCGACGATGGTGAAGAGGGTGGCCACGCAGGGGTAACGATGCGCAGCGCCGATCGTTGTCGGAAATAATCCCCGGTTTCGGCATCATCCGCGTTTTGGAGGATTTCCGATGCGCGCGCTGGATGCTTGCGCCTTGTAGCCCTTCACGAGCGACGGCATACTGACCTGAGCATCGCTGGTCGTTCCCGTTCCCGATCGGATCGTCATGACGCTTGTCGGCCAACCCGCCCGTGCGGTCCTCCGCGGGACCCTGCTGCTCGCGGGGCTGGTCGCCTGCTGCGGGACGCTCGACGCGGCCGATGCGCCGCCGCCAGCCCCCACGCCTCCTGCGGTCGCGGACCCTGCCGTCCCACCGGTCGCCAGCACCCCGCCTGTGGCACCCGGGGCGGGCGCGGACAGCGCGGACCTCGAGGACCCGGCTCCCGGCAAGGATCTCGCCGGCTGGCTGGGCAAGGCCGTCGATGCCTCCGGCAAGGTGGACAAGGCCGCCTACGCGCGCGAGGCGCGCGCCTGGGGAGTTCAGGCCATCACCAGACGCCTGGGCCCGGACTACGATTTCTACCACAAGGGCGCCAAGCCCGAGGTCCTGCCCACGCTGTTCATGCCAGAGACGAAAGTCGAAAAGCGTGCGCACCACGGCCAGGGCATGCCCTACCAGTACGGCGGCTATGAGGCCAAGGTCAACGACACCTTCGGTTCGACCGGCGGCCAGGTCTTCTACGTCCCGGAGCGCGCCGACGATCCCGGCGTGGACCGCATCGAGACCTACAACTGGGAGAGCAACCTGATCACGGTCGGACCGACCAAGGTGTGGTGGAGCGGATCCCACCCCGATCCGGCGCTGCTGCGCAAGGATTGGCAGGACCTGAACGGCGGGCCGCTGCACTTCCCCATGGCGATGGCGCGCTCACGCACGTTCTGGTCGAACGACGCGCTGATGGCGTTCTCCAGCGGGTTCCTGGGTGCGGACGGGACGCAGACCAGCGGCGACAGCTACCCCTGTCTGCTGTTCCCCAAGGGCAAGGTGCCGACCGCGGTGGCGGTGACCAACGGCAACGAACTCGGCCTGGTCGCGCTGTGGGATCTGCAGAGCGGCAAGGGCGAGGTCGCGGTGATCGCCCTGCAGGGCACCAACCTGCGCGGCTGGCGCTATTACTGCCTGCCCACCTTCGGCAGCTACAACCAGCTCAAGATCCTCGGCTACATCGAACTGCCCGGCATGGCCGCGCCGACCGGCATCAGCTGCGCGACCAACAACCGCCAGGGGCTGGTCGAGAACAAGGAGTTCGGCACCTACAAGCTCGAGGACCACAAGACCCGCGACATCTTCATCAAGGGCGACGGCAAGGACAAGCTGTTCAGCGCCGGCTACGCGGTGGTGATCTCGCGCAGCGAGAGCAAGGCGGTGTTCATCGACCTGCAGCCGACCATCGAGTATCTGCGCCAGATGTACCTGACCAGCGATGAGAACCTGGCGAAGACGGTGGACGCGGGGCTGGCGCCCAAGCAGTGGCCGCCGACCTTCGCCGTGCTGCCCAGCTATGCGCCCAAGGTGGTGACCAGCATCCGCGTGCCGCACCCCAACGTGGTGCTGGCCGGGACGCGGCCGTTCGGCGGCGAACCCTGGTTCTGCCACATCGGCACCCTCGACGGGCGGATCGCCACCTGGACGGTCGGCGGTCTCGCCACCGAGGCCCCGGCGAAGGCCGAGGACGTCAAGGCGGTGGGCGTGACCCAGGTCGGGCGCACGCCGACCAGCATGATGTTCCTGCGCAACAGCGATCCCGCGGCGCCGGGCAGCAGCCCCTACGAATACAACCGCACCCTGGCGGTGTGCTGCCGCGGCGATCGCGAGATCGACTTCGTGAGCTTCACCACCGCCGGCAAGGGCACGGTCTACCGGCGCCTGCGCGATGCGCGCCTGATCGATCCGGTGGTGATCGATCCGTGCGAACGCGCGCCGCTGATCACCGTCGGCGACTTCAAAGGCCGCAAGGTGGTCAACTACCGCTATGGGCCGACGCCGGACGAACACATGCGGCCGCTGCGCAGCATCGGCGTCGGGCCGGACGGCAAGGGCGACATCGAGTGCGGTGGCGTCCTGGAATTCCCGGGGCCGGTGTTCGATGTGAACACCACGAATGTGAATTGAGACGCGAGACCCCGGACCCGAGATCGCTGAAACACCACGAGTGCCGCGTCCCGTCACGATACCCTTCGACGTCAGGGAGCATTTCCCCACGCTGTTCTCGGCACCTGCGGTCGACGGTCCGGGATCTGCAGAACGGCCTACCGCTCATCAACGTGCGGGGCGCCTTCAGGCGCGCGCAGTACCCGCCGGATGAGCGGCTGGCTGGACACCACGCCGGGGCGGTCGCGCAAGGAGTTGGCGGTGGCGAGCGCAGCGAGCAGGCCAGGGCTGCGCGCCTCGACCACCCAGGTATCGGGGGCGAAGCCGGCGGGCTCCAGGGCGGC
>JACDGQ010000225.1 GCA_013821615.1 Planctomycetota bacterium | reverse complement strand
CCGTTGAGCCGGCCGCGCGCGTCGCCGCCCGGCAGGTCGCGCCAGACCGTCTGCCAAGCGGGCGGACCGCAGCGCAGCGCATTGAGCAGCGTGGCCGGCACGCAGGCATTGTCGGTGCCCTCGCGCAGGTGCTGGTCCAGGATGCCCTCAGCCGGAATCGGCACCGCGACGAGCGGATCCACCGTCGCGATGGTCGGCGCAGCCGCGTCTGCGGCGCCGAGCGCCACGCTGGAGAGCAGCCACGCGCCGATGACAGGACCGGACAGGAGCAGAGCGAGCGGGGGCATGCAGGATCCGGGACGGGAAGATCGGTGGACTCAAGGGTGCAATGGTATTCATCATCCCTCGGAACGAAACCCAGATGCCGCAGAAGCTGCGGGCAGCGCAGCGCTACCGCGCAGCGAGTTCGCGCGCGCGGCTCACCGATCAGGGAGCGTTCATACACCCTGCCGACTCATGCCGCCTTCGCTACCAGCCGCCTGCCCATGCCTTCCGCCGCAGGTTGTCATAGTCAATGCGTCTGGTGTGCTGCGTCTGCGTCGTTTCACTAGCGATCGCATCGCCTGGAGCGCTTTCCTGCGATCAGGGTGTCCTTGCGATCAGCTTGGGCATGCTTGTGCGTATAGCCTCCGCCACCTGATGCGCATCGACCTTGGGTACCTCGCGGTCATAGCTGATCAGGCCATTGCATTCCGTCTCCACATCGACCAGTTGGCAATAGAATAGGCCGCTGCGACCGTTCTTGGGCGCTTCGCGCAGAAACTGGCCAAAGAAATCGCCGACCTTCCTCGTCAGCCACAGACTGGACTCGGGGGTTATGTCGGGGAGAACCGCAGTATCCCGGTTCTTGTTGTAGGTGGCGAGAAAATCCATCTCCTGCCCGGTCTTCGGGTCATATGCGCCATAGCTCCATGCATGCGGCCACGAGTGGCCTGCACAGCCGAGCGAGGCTGTCCCCGACTCGCTGATGATGGTGATGCGCTTCGTATCCTTGAAGTCGATGCCGCCGTGTCCGTCAGCCACGTCGCCCGTGCCATGGAAGGGAAATCCGCTCGATTCGTTGACGAGGCGCGAAGGATCGAGGCTCTTCACCCACGACGTATTGCGAGCGTAGCTGAATCCGCCGAAGGCCTCATTGAAGACGTCCCAGCAGACGATCGACGGGTGGCTGATTTTCTCTTCGATAATATGCGCGGTTTCCGCCCGCCACTGATCCGCTGCCGCTGGGGACGATTCCACGTCGGTCCATGGATCCCCACAATCGCCCGTGGGCAGATCCTGGAACACGAGGATGCCAAGCCGATCCGCCCAATAATACCAGCGCTGGGGCTCGATCTTCACGTGCTTGCGTAGGGTGTTCAGGCCCAGCTTCTTCGCCCATTCGATATCGAACCGCAGGGCCTCGTCGCTCGGCGCCAAATAGACGCCATCCGGCCAATAGCCCTGATCGAGGGCACCGGGCAGCATGATCGGCTGGCCGTTGAGCAGCAGGCGGGTGTTCCCGTCTGCATCGTGGCCGATCTTCACGCTGCGCATACCGACATAGCTTGCCACCGTGTCCAGGTCGTTACCGGCCGGATCCTTGAGATGAACGATGAGGTCGTAGAGGAATGGTGAATCCGGCGACCAGGTCTTTATGTCGGGAATCGGGATGGTCAGTTCGGTTGAGATTTCGGCGGATCGCGCCTTGAAAAAATCAACGAGGTTCTTCAGGTTATCCGGGGTCAATTCCTCGCCGATTGTGCCGGACACGGTCGTCACCTTCCGGCCGTGATCGGCGACGGTCACCTCGATCTTCAGAGGGCGGGGCGTCACTCGGGCGATGATGGAGAGCTTGAGAATACCCTTCTCCAGGTCGGGAACCGCCTGCATCCGTTCGATTGAGGATGCCGGCACTGGTTCCAGCCACACCGTCTGCCAGATACCGGAAGCCGCGGTGTAGGAGCATCCGCCCGGATGCAGGTTCTGCTTCCCACGGAGCACGCCTTCGCCCTCGGTCGGATCCCATGCTGTCAAGACGATAGTATGGCTATCGCCGTCATTGAGCTTCTTGGTAATGTCAAAGCTGAACCCGTCGTAACCCCCGCGGTGAGTTCCCAGCCGATGCCCGTCAATGAAGATGGCGGATTCCCAGTCAACCGCACCGAAATGCAGCAGGATGTTTTCACCCTTCCAACCGGGTGGGGTGGTGAAGTTTCGCTTATACCACAGACGCTGGTCAGGCGGCAGCGGCTTCATGACTCCGGAAAGAGGAGACTCGATGCAGAAAGGCACCAGTATCTTGCCGGTGAAAGTGCCGGGAATGGACAGGTCATTCCTGTCGGAGATCTGGTAATCCCACAGGCCATTGAGATTCTGCCAGCGCTCCCGCGTCATTTGCGGCCGCGGATACTCGGACCAAGCATGGTCAGGGGTGACATCCTTGCTCCAGCGAGTCATCAGCAGGCCTTGCTGTGGCTTCCATCCGTCGGCGGCTGAAGCCGGCATAGCCACAACGGCACACAGGAACGCCCAAACCAAGGCGATCCGGTGGTGAGGCGGCACTCCCCCTTGCCAGTGGGCGACCTGTCCCCCCGCGGTGGCGGATGCGACCTTGATGGTAGAGCAATGCGACAACCAGAACGGCTTACGGAATGCGGGGATTGACAGCATGGCGACTCCGGGAGGTGCAGGGAGAGGTGCCTGACCAGTATAGCTCGCAGACCGGCGTAGAAATAGACGCACTTTCGTTGTTCATGGACGCATCTACGCTGTCCCCGAGATGGCCAAAGCCCCGATCGGAAAGCTCGCACGCCATGCGGGCGCCTGGCGCAATGCCATCAGCACGACCTCGATAGGTGTCGACAGTCGGCACTCGCAGGAATTCCGCATCGATCGGCCGACGGGTTCTGGGGACTGGGTGCTGATCCATTTCCCGACGTCGATGCGTCTCCGTGACCGCCATGGCATCCGCAGGACGCAGGCCAATGCCTGCATCATCTATGGCCCCAACGACGCCCATTGGTACCAGACTGCCGACCGCATTTTGGTCAACCACTACGTCCACCTCAATGGCACTGACCTGAGCGAGCTGATCTCGCAGCTTGAATTGCCAGTGAATGAGGTCTTCTATCCCAAGCCGGCAGATTTCATTCACCGGCAGTTGGAGGAGATGCGACATGAGTGGTCGAGTAGCGAACCACACGCGGCGCTGGTGTTCTCCGCCTTGGCGGTCCGTCTGCTGGCATTCCTCTCCCGCCGCTTAACTCCCGATGGGGACATCGCATCGCCGCGTCAACGGCCCGTCATCGAACGCCTGCACTGGTTCCGTAAGCGCATCAAGACTGATCCCAATCATCCATGGACGGTGAGCGGGCTTGCGCGCCTGGCGGAATTGAGTCCGTCACATTTTAGCACCGTCTGGCATCGGCTATTCGGCGTCAGCCCGCGCGAAGAGCTGATCCAGGCCCGCCTTGCCCGGGCATGTAAGCTGTTGGTCGATTCACCGACCTCGGTGGCCGATGTGGCGCAGCAGTGCGGATTCTCCGACCCACTCTATTTCAGCCGACTGTTTCGCAAAAGAATCGGCATAAACCCCAGCGCATATGCCAAAAATCAGCACTGACTGATCGTTTACTCATGGACTGGCCGAAGCCAGAGGCGCTCAAGGTCGTTGTTGTCCACCGGGATCCGCCCATTGGTCGTGTAGGTACGCAGGCTTTGAAAGATCTTGCGGGTGTACTGTGCAGCACCGATGAGACCGCTGGATGGTCGTTGGCCTGCTTCCCAGGCGATGATCAACCTCTCCAATCGGTCGAGAATGGGAATCGCCTTTGCTTTGCGGCGGTGCAGCCGCACGTCCGCCGTCTGTCCTGCCGTCTCCTATTCAATGCGGCGCGGCAGCAAAAAATGATAGAGCGCCTGGGCCGCCTTCAGTTCACCAGGCTTCAATGCTTCCTCGAACTTCCGCCTGGCATGCGCCATGCAGGCCGCCGGCGTCATGTGCCCGTCGGTAAATGGCCGGTGGTTCCCGGAATAGGCATCCACCATGAGGATACCAAGGTAGATGGCATAGATCAGGCGCAGGCGACGGAACTGGGCGGGAAAGTGGTCCAACGTATCCACGAACCCGGTGCTGATCTGCGGCAACAACTTCCCGTCTGGGCCGAGGCGCTCGGACTCAGGCAGTTCAATGAAGCGCTGTTCGATCGGCAACGTATCGGGGAGGGAGAGCCGCCCGCGTCGCTTGGTGCGCGGTTCGGCTGCTGGAGGTGCCCATGGACCGCGCGAGCCCGGATCCCGGCCTCAGGGCTCGACACCCGCTCCGACGATGTGGCGGCGCGAGGCCATGGTCTGGAGCAGTGCCAGAGCGTCGATGCGGCGGTCGGGGATGACGTTCATGAAAAGCAGCGCCATTTCATTCTCGGTCTGTTCGCCGAATGTCACGCGCTGCGGCGGCGTGTGCGGGTTGCGCGGATTGTCGGCAGAGTTGTCGTAGTGGTAGACCATCGAGACTCTGGTGCCCTTGGGCAGCGCGATGGGCTTCACGTAACGGTACTGCTCCTGCCAGTTGAAGTCCCAGTCCTTGATCCAGATCAGGTCGATGCTGGTGCCGTCGGGCAGGCGGGCCAGGGCCTTCATCTCCTTGGCGATGAGGTGCGCGTGCGGGGTCAGGCCGACCAGACTGACGTCGGCGGGAACCACGAGCTCGTCCTTGATCACGAAGTCGCGGTCGCCGGGCGCGATGTCGATGGCGCGCGAGCCCAATGTCAGCGGCATCATGATCCTGGTCGGCTTCTCCTTGGTGAAGTACAGCGCGAGCGAGGACTGGTCGTGCTCGGCCTTGCCGCTGGTGTGGTAGTGGATCTGCATGACCACGTCGACGCCCTTGCGCAGCGGCTTGGCCGCACCCTCCGGCAGCGGACGCGCGCCCGCGCCTGGCGCCCATCCGCCGAGGCCGCCACTGGGCAGGAAGCCGGGTCCGCCGAAGTGGGTGTAGCCCGGACCGGGATCCTTCTCATCGAGGCGACGCGCGGCGCCGCTGCTGTCGAGATAGAGAATGGCGTGATGGACGATCTTCGGGTTGCCCGGCTTGAACTCGACGGCGCGCACGTAGGTGTCCGCGGGCACCTCGGTGCGCAGTACGAAGCAGCGGTAGAGATCGCGACCCTCGGCGCGCAGCTCGTACGGCTCGGGCATGGTCAGCACCAGGTCGGGCTTGCCGAGCCGCCAGCCGTCGGGGAATTTCGGCAGTTCCGGCAGGTCGGCGGCGGCGCCCTCGGGCATGCCACCCATGACCCAGTTCTTGAGGGTCGCGATCTGGCCGTCGTCGAGGCGGCGCGCGTCGAGGAAGTCGCCGTGGCCCGGCTCGGCCTTCCACGGCGGCATCTGGCGTTCGCCGGTGACGCGCGCGATCATCTCGCCCTTGCGCCGCGCCTCGGCGAAGCTGGTCAGCGGAAAGGGCGCGACCTCGCCGGGGCGGTGGCAAATCGTGCAGTTGGCGAACAGGATCGGCGCCACGTCGTGGGTGAAGGTCGGCGCGGTGGCACCCTCGGCGGCGCTGGCCTGCAGCCACGCTGGGCACGCCAGGGCGGCGACGAGGAGGATTCGGCTGACGGCTGCGAGCGGGTTCATGGCGCGGTTCCAGCGGAGGCGGGGACGGTGATGACGCAGCCGACCGCGGCGGTCTCGGCCACCTCCGGCTTCCGCCCGGCGAGCAGCGCGTCGAGCGCGGCGCGCAGATCGTGCGCGCCGACCTGGGCGCGCGGCTTGCCGAGTCCGACCCAGCCGTCGTC
>JACDGQ010000224.1 GCA_013821615.1 Planctomycetota bacterium | reverse complement strand
GCGCTGGGCGCCTTCGTCACGCTGCAGCTGCGCGGTGCGGTTGCGCCCCGCGGCGTCGACCTGGCGACACTGCGCGAGGTCTCTGGCACGGTAACCTGCCAGCACGACGGCCATAGCCTGGCCGGGACGGTCGGGATGCGTCTCGGCCAGGGCGACCGCCTGGTGCTCGGTCAGGACGCGCACGTGCGCTGGACCTATGCGGACGGCACCGAGGTGCTCAGCGACGATCGTGCTGTGCTCGCCTTCCCCGGCGATGGCACTGCGGGCAAGCAGCTGCGCCTGGAGGACGGGCTGGTGCGCGCCGAGGTCGCCCACCAGCCGGAGGGCCGCCCCCTGGTCATCGTCGCGCCGGTGGCGCGCTGCACCGTCCTTGGCACCCGGCTGACCTTCGCCGCCACGGCGGAGCGGGCCGAACTCAGCGTCGCGCAGGGCCGCGTGCATTTGCAGAGCGGCCTGACCACGGAGAGTGTCGACGTCGCGGCCGGGTTCACCGCCACCGTCGCCGCCGGCATGCCGCTGAGCGCGCGCGCGACGGCGGGGGACGCACCCGCGCCCGCCGCGCCCGCACCACCTGCCACAGTCACCGCCGCTCGCCTGATCGATGACCACGAAGGTGACCTGCGCTGGTTCCACGAGCCCTCCAGCGCGCCCGTGGAACTCGCGCTCAGCCGCACCCAGGCGCACGGCGGCGCGCAGGCGCTGCACCTCGCCTACCGGATGGTCGCGGGCGACGTCAAACCCTATACCCAGGTCTTCCATCCCGTCCATCTGGCTGGGAGTGATCGCCGCATCCACCTCTGGGTCAGGGTCGAAAGCGCCCAGCCGGACAGCCGGTGGCAGATTCAGGTCTGCGATACGGCCAACTGCTACTGGAAGCAGGGCATCGGCCGCTCTGCCGAATTCAAGCCCGGCTGGAACGAGGTGACCGTGCCGCTCAGCGATCAGCCGGAGAATGCCTTCGCTCCGGACGGTGTGGGCGCGCCGGTCTATCAGCGCGACCGCGTCAACGCGATTGTGATCAATCTCTACGGCGGGGACGCCGTCCTCGACCTCGACGACCTGGAACTGCTGACCTCGCCCTGAGGGCCATGCCGTTCAAGCCGGGTTAGCCGACGAGGCGCCGGTCGCCATTTTCCAGCAGCCTGCTAGCCTGTCGCCATGCCCGATCCGATCCCGGAGCCGGATCCCCGGGATCCGAGCCGACTGCTGCGCGCCTGGCTGCCGCACATCGCGCTATTCGCCCTGACCGCCGGCGTGATCGCCTGGCTGGTAGTGGTCATCTGGCCGGCGCTCTCATCGCTGCTGCTGGCCGCGGCGCTGGCCGCGCTCACCTATCCCGTGCTGTTCGCGCCCATCGATGACGCATGCACCCGCCTGCTGCCGCGCTGGAATGCCGCCGATCGCCGCTACCTCAGCGCCCTCGCCGCGACTGCCGCGCTCGGAGCCGTGGCCATCGGCGTGGTGGTGGTGGTGCTCGGCAGCCTGATCGGGTCGTTCCAGGGCACCTTCCACGCCCTGCTTGGCCTGGCCATGCACGATGCGCACGCGCGTGCGGCGCTCGTCGACCTGCTGGTCGATCGCGCCAACCAGGTCGCCGTGCTCTACCCGGACCTGCACGTCGATCTCGCCGCACTGCGCCAGCTCACCGAGCACCTGCTCGAGCAGACCGCCGTGGGTCCGGCCTTCTTCGGCTACCTGATCTCCGGTACCGGCGGATTCCTCGCGCGTTCGGCCCTCACCCTGGTGACGCTCTTCTACTTCTACAGCCAGGGGCCGCGCCTGGTCGAGGCGCTGATGCAGTGGCTGCCGCTCACCGACGAGGAGCGCCGCGGCCTGCGCCAGCGCTTCAACGACACCGCGCGGCACCTGCTCAGCGTGACCCTGGCGCGCGCCATCGCGCACGGCCTGGCGCTGACCGTGCTCGCCTGGTTCATCGGCGGCTTCCACCCGGTGGTGGTGATGGTGATCGCGACCTTCATCGCCTTGCTGCCGGTGGTCGGCCCGGCGGTGATCTGGCTGCCGCTCGCCAGTCTGCTGTGGTCGCAGGGCGAGATCGGCCTGGCCTGCGGTCTGGGGGCCGCCAGCCTGGCCGCGACCTGGCTGATCGAGCGTGGCTTCTCGCGCCTCGCCAGGCACCTGCGCAATGACGACCTGTGGCTGGGGTTCCTGCTCTTCCTCGGCGTGGTCGGCGGCATCCTCGGCAGCGGTCCGCTCGGCATCATCCTCGGCGCCGGCGCGGTGCTGACCTTCACCTCGGTGCTGGGCTTCCTGCGCACGCTCTATGGCGGCACCGAGTTCGACGCGCCGCCGGCGAGCATTCTGATTGCTGATGCGCAGCAGCCCAGCGTTGCCCCGCCCGAAGGGAAATAGAGCTTCTCGGCGATTTTTACCGCCAAGGCACCAAGACGCCAAGGGTCGGCTTTCGAGTTGGAAGATGTCACCATGCGTGGGGCAAGCTGAGGCCGCCGATCTTGACGAGACCCCGTCATTCCCGGCGGCTCTTGGCGACTTGGCGTCTTGGCGGTGAAAACCGGACGGGAAACGAAAACCTGCCCCCTCACCCGCCCATGACGGTTGCCACCACCGTGCGCGGGCCGCCCTGGTCGCGGTGCTCGCCCAGCCAGATGCCCTGCCAGGTGCCGAGGGCCAGGCGCCCCGCGCGCAGCGGGATGGTCAGGGCGGTGCCGAACAGCGCCGCCTTGACGTGCGCCGGCATGTCGTCGGGTCCCTCGGCATCGTGGACGAAGAACGGCGCGCCATCGGGGACGGCGTGACGCGCCCAGCGTTCGAGGTCGGCGCGCACGTCCGGGTCGGCGTTCTCATTCAGGCACAGCGAGGCCGAGGTGTGCTGCAGGAAGAGCTGCAACAGCCCCGTCACGATGTTCGCGATGGGCGGCAGGCCGCGCACGATCTCGTCGGTCACCAGGTGGAAGCCGCGCGGCCGCGCGGCCAGGCGGATGACCGACTGCCCCCAGGCCATGATCGGATCCGCTTCAGACGCCCGCGGCCGGACGCTTCAGGCCGGCCTGCAGCGGCACGCCGATCGGGAAGATGGTCAGGCCGTGATCGCTGCCGCGGGTCTCGTCGTACTGGTTGCGGCCGTCGAAGATCGCCTTGCCGGCGAGCTGCTTGCCGAGGCGCGCGAAATCCGGGCGGCGGAACGGGCGCCATTCGGTGATCAGGCACAGCACGTCGGCGCCGGCGGTGGCCTCGTACATGTCATCGTGGTAGGTGGTGCGCGGCAGCGTGCCGATGGCGCGTTGGAACTCGTGGATGGCCTTGGGATCGTGGGCGCGCACCGTGGCGCCGGCAGCGACCAGGTCGCGCACCAGCTCGAGCGAGGGCGCGTCGCGCACGTCGTCGGTGTTGGGCTTGAAGGCCAGGCCCCAGATCGCCACGGTCAGGTCGGCGACGCGTTTTCCGTGCAGCTCGCACCACAGCGCCAGCTTGCGACGGATCAGCGACTTCTGGCGCTGGTTGACGTTGTCGACCGCGTCGAGCAGCTCGGCCTCGTAGCCCGCCACCGCCGCGGTGTGGACCAGGGCGCGCACGTCCTTGGGGAAGCAGCTGCCGCCGTAGCCGACGCCGGGGTGCAGGAACTGCATGCCGATGCGCTGGTCCGCGCCGACGCCCTGGCGCACCTGGCGCACGTCCGCGCCGACCAGCTCGCAGATGTTCGAGATCTCGTTGATGAAGCTGATCTTGGTCGCGAGCATGGCGTTGGCCGCGTACTTGGTCATCTCGGCCGAGCGCACGTCCATCGAGAAGATGCGCAGCCCGTTGCGGATGAACGGCGAATAGAGGTCGCGCAGCAGCGCCTCGGCGCGCGCCGAGCTGACGCCCACCACCACGCGGTCGGGCTTCATGAAGTCGTCGACCGCCGAGCCCTCCTTGAGGAATTCGGGGTTGCTGGCGACGTCGAAGGGGAAGGTGGCGCCGCGCTTGTCGAGCTCTTCCTGGATCCAGGCGCGCACGCGGTCGGCGGTGCCGACCGGGACGGTGCTCTTGTCGACCACCAGGGTGTAACCGGTAAGGTGGCGGCCGATGTCGCGGGCCGCGGACTCGACGTAGCGCAGGTCGGCCTCGCCGCTGTCGGACATTGGCGTGCCGACGCAGATGAAGGCGATCTCGGCGCCGCTCAGGCCCTGTTTGGCAGAGGTGGTGAAGGAGATGCGCTTGCCGTGGATGTTCTCGCCCAGCAGCTCGGCCAGGCCGGGCTCGTAGATCGGCACTTCACCGCGCAGCAGGGTGTCGATCTTGGCCTGGTTCACATCGACGCAGGCGACGGTGTTGCCCATCTCGGCGAAGCAGGTGCCCGTGACGAGACCGACGTAGCCGGTGCCGAAGATGGTGATGAGCATGGAAGACGCGCCCCCTTGGTGCGTCCGCATCGTGTCGTCCCCGGGACCCCTGTTCAAGGCATGACCCGGCCCGGACGTCGCGGCCGACCCTGGCAAGCGCGGCCGCAGGCCTTCCTATGGCGCAACCTCCATGGAGATCGCCGCATGCGCGCCACGCCCCTCCCCGTCATCGCACTGCTTGCCGCGCTCAGCGGCCCGCTCGCGGCCGCCGATCAGGCCGTCGGTTTCGCCGCCGTGGTCGCCCCCGGGACCACGGTCGAAAAACTGGCCGGAGGCATGCGCTTCATCGAGGGGCCGGTGTGGCTCGCAGAGGATGGCGGCAAGCTGGTGTTCAGCGACATCCCTGCCGACGAATTGAAGAGCTGGTCCAGGGCCAAGGGCCTGGCCACCTACCGCAAGCCCAGCCACGCCGCCAACGGCAACACCCTCGACCCCATGGGCCGCCTGGTGACCTGCGAGCACGGTCTGCGCCGCGTCACCCGCACCGCCGTCGACGGCACGATTGCCGCGGTCGCGGAGCGCTATCAGGGCAAGCGCTTCAGTTCGCCCAACGACGTGGTGGTGAAGAAGGACGGCAGCATCTGGTTCACCGATCCGCCCTATGGCATCCCGCAGGGTGAAAAAGCTGAACTGGAGCGCAACGCCGTCTACCGCATCGCGCCCGACGGCAAGGCGATCACCATGGTCAACGACAGCTTCGACCACCCCAATGGCCTGTGCTTCAGCCCGGATGAGCAGTCGCTCTACATCGCCGAGTCGGGCAAGGCGCCCTTCGACATCCGCGTCTACGCGGTCGGCGCCGACGGCACGCTCAGCGACGGACGGGTCTTCGCCAACCTCGACGACAAGCCGGCGCCTGACGGCATGCGCGTCGACCAGGACGGCCGCCTGTGGACCTCTGCCGGCGATGGCGTGCGCGTCTACACGCCCGCGGGCGCGCTGCTCGGCACCATCCCGGTGCCCGAACAGCCGGCCAACCTGTGCTTTGGCGGCAGCGACGGGCACACCCTGTTCATCACCGCGCGCACCGGGTTGTACGCGCTGCCGGTGCTGGTGGGGCGGCCGCATTGAGCATGAGCTGAGCGTGTGCCGGGACTTGCGATGTCTGGTCGACCGGGAACGTGGCCGCAAACGACGAGTTGTGGGCATGGGTGGACCCTAGACCCTGGATGCGAGACCCGAGGTACAGGAAACGAGGGCGAGGGCCCGGTGACCACGTGGCCGTCCCACTCGTCTAGGGTCTAGGGTCTAGGGTCTGCGGCCGCGGTCCGCGCGCCGGCCAGTTCGCGCAGGATGCGCTCGGCCTGCGCGGTGCGCGCGTCGGGCAGCATGATGAAGGCGCCGGCCAGGCGCGCGCGCCAATGGCCGAGGAAGCGCAGCACGCCGCGCGCGTCGTCGTCGACGTCGGCGGCCAGGCGCGTCTTCAGGCGC
>JACDGQ010000223.1 GCA_013821615.1 Planctomycetota bacterium | reverse complement strand
GTCGCCCAAGCGGCACCGGGAGTGGAGAGGATGGTCATGCCTGGATGACGCGATTCGTCATGCGGGCAGCCGGGAGAGCGGCCCAGTGGGCCGCGGTCCCAGGGGGGAGACAGGCCACGTCCACGCGGCCGCCGCTCAGTACACTGCGGTCAGCGACACCGTCACCAGGATGCGCTGGTAATCCTGGGCGACCTTGGCCTGGCTGTCGAGATAGGTGGTGTCGAGGCGCGCGGTCAGGCCGCGCTGCACCGCCCAGTCGAGGCCGGCGCCCGCCCTCAGGCTGGTGCGCACCTCCTTGTCCTGGCCGGCGGCAGCGCTGGTATCGCGGAACTGGGCGGCGCCGAGCGAGGCGAAACCCTGGACGACATGGGTGAGCACGCGCCGGCCCTGCAGGTCGAGCCCATAGTTCCAGCTGGAGTTGCTGCTGACGCTGTTCGCGATGCCGCTGGTCAGGCGCACCCCGAAGCTGTCGCCGGCTTCGTCCGAGGTCTCGTAGTCGACGAGCAGCGCAGGTGCGTAGGATTCAGACCTGTCAAATGCGGTGCCAGCGCGATCGCCACTTATGCGGTAGCGGCTGTAGCCCAGGCCGACCTCGGTGGCGATGGTGGTGAAGCGGTCCAGGTTCTTCTTCCAGCCGCCGGCGGCGGTCAGGCCGCGCTCGTCGTTGAACTGGGTGTTGTCGTCGTAGGCGGTGGCGTCGCCGGTGAGGCGGAAGGTCGCGCTCGCGTCCTGCGCGTAGCGCCAGGCGTAGCGCGCGGTCACCGTGTAGCGGTCGTAGGTGCCAGAACGCGCCGTGAAGGCGCTGGTGTCGTCGAGGTAGCGCAGGCGCTCGGCGCTGGCGCCCAGGCCGTAGTCGCTGTACAGCGCGTGCCAGGTGCCATCGGCGGTGACCCGGCCGTCCTCGGTGACCACGCGCTCGCCGGTCTGGGCGAGGAAGGTCAGGGCGCGATCGTAGAGCGCCTGGCCGGTGAGCTCGTGCTCCTGGCTGGTGCGCTGGTAGCCGAGCGTGGCATTGCCGCCGACCAGGTCGAACTCGCGGTGGTCGACGTAGCGGTCGCCGCGCACCTGGCCGACGAAGGTCACGTGCTGGGCCTCGTCGAGGCGGTAGTTCAGGCCGACGCCGGCCAGGCCGAAGACCGAGAAGTCGTCCTCCGCCTCGTGCCGCGCCACGACATTGGTGTCATAAGTGGCGCCGACCCCGGCGCGCGGATGGACGACCAGCGCCCCATCGTCGAAATCCATGCGCCCGATGGTGTCCGGCTCCGGCCCCTCCACCGCGGCGGCGGTCGCGGCCACCCCGGTCAGGACGGCGAGACCGAGGATGCGGCAGATCGGCAGGCTGGACATGGCGAGGACTCCGTGAGCGTTCCCAGGACCGTCGCACGCGCGGCACGGTGCGGGAACCGGCGCACCTGTACTGGAATCACGGGAAAAAGGCTACTGTTAACCCGGGTGGGCTACTTTCTCCCGGGTGAGCGCTTTCTCCCGGGTGAGCGGCATCAGGCACTTTCGCCCGGGTGAGCGGCATCAGGCCGCCTCCCCCGGAAACGCGCCTACGGCGCTGCCCCCTTCACAGCGGATACCGGCAAGGCTTGGAATGGCACTCGAGTCTCGAGTCTCGAGTCTCGAGTTTCGCGCCTCGGGTCTCGCGTCTCCCCTCGAGTCACAGCCGCCAGTGCAGGAAGCCCGCGTTGGTGACGTCGACCGGAACGAACAGGCCCTTCACGTCGAGGAAGGGCGCGCCGGGGCCGCAGCGCGCGGCGAGCTGGGCGAGGTCGAGGGTGCGGAAGGCACGGTGCGCGACGGCGACGATCACCGCGGCCAGCGGGGTGGCGTCATCGTCGCGGATGAGGGCGATGCCGTGCTCGGCCTGCACCTGCGCGGGATCGGCGACCGGATCGCGCACGCGGGGCCGGGCGCCGAAGCGCTGCAGTTCGGCGATCAGGTCGGCGACGCGGGAGTTGCGCACGTCGCCGACGTCCTCCTTGAAGGTCAGGCCCAGCACCAGCACCGCGGCGCCCTGCACCGCCCGGCCCTGCTGGATGAGCAGGCGCACGCATTCTTGCGCGATCCAGCGCCCCATGCCGTCGTTGATGCGCCGCCCGGCGAGGATGACCTGGGGATGGTAGCCGACGGCCTGGGCCTTGTGCGTCAGGTAGTAGGGATCGACGCCGATGCAGTGCCCGCCGACCAGACCGGGCCGGAAGGGCAGGAAGTTCCACTTGGTGCCGGCCGCGGCCAGCACTTCGAGGGTGTCCAGCCCGAGGCGGTGGAAGATCAGCGCCAGCTCGTTCATCAGCGCGATGTTGAGGTCGCGCTGGGTGTTCTCGATGACTTTGGCGGCCTCGGCGACCTCGATGCGTGCGCAGCGGTGCACGCCGGCGGGGATGGCCGCGCCATAGACGCCGGCGACCACCTCGAGGGTGGCGGCGTCACTACCGCTGACCACCTTCACGATGCGCTCGATGGTGTGCTCGGTGTCGCCGGGGTTGATGCGCTCCGGGCTGTAGCCGACGGTGAAACCGGCGCCCAGCGTCAGGCCGCTGGCGCGCTCCAACTCGGGCACGCAGACCTCGCGCGTCGCGCCGGGGTAGACGGTGCTCTCATAGACCACCACCGCGCCGCGCGCGAGGTGCGCGCCGACCGTGGCGCTCGCCGCCAGCAAGGGCGACAGGTCGGGGCGCCGGAATTCGTCGACCGGCGTCGGCACCGCGACGATGACCACGCCGGCGGCGCGCAGCTGCGCGGGCTCGGCGGTGAAAGTGATGCCGCTGGCCGCGAGTTCGGCGTCGGTGACGGTCGCGGTGGCATCGTGGCCGGCGGCCAGGCGCGCGATCTTGGCCGCGTCGCTGTCGTAGCCGATGACGCGCAGCACGCGTGCCAGGCACACCGCCAGGGGCAGGCCGACATAGCCCAGGCCGACCACCGCCACTGGTACGCGGCGCGCGCAGAGTTCGGCCAGCAATTCTACGGTCGCGGGCAGGGTGGTCATCAGCGTGGCCCGCCCGCACCGTGCGCCAGCCCGTCGCGGCCGTAGTACGACCTGTACCAGGCGACAAAGCGCGCCACCCCGGTCGCGATCGGGGTGGCGGGGCACCAGCCGATGTCGCGCACCAGGTCGCTGACGTCGGCGCTGCTCACCGGCACGTCGCCGAGCTGCATCGGCAGCATGGTGAGCTCGGCGCGCCGGCCGAGTTCGTGCTCGAGCGCGGCGATGTAGGCGTTGAGCTCGACCGGCTGGTGGTTGCCGACATTGTAGACGCGCCAGGGCGCCGAGCTGCTGGCCGGATCGCAGCGCGCGGTGTCCCAGCCCGGATCCGCGGCGGGCGGTCGCGCCAGCACGCGCACCACGGCTTCGGCGATGTCGTCGACGTAGGTGAAGTCGCGCACCATGCGCCCGTGGTTGTAGACCTCGATCGGCTCACCGGCGAGGATGGCGCGGGTGAATTTGAACAGCGCCATGTCCGGGCGGCCCCACGGACCGTAGACGGAGAAGAAGCGCAGGCCGGTGGCGGGCAGCTGGTAGAGGTGGCTGTAGCTGTGCGCCATCAGCTCGTTCGCCTTCTTGGTCGCGGCGTAGAGGCTGAGCGGATGGTCGACGTGGTCGTGCACCGAGAACGGCAGGGCGGTTGACAAGCCATAGACCGAGCTCGAGCTGGCGTAGACCAGGTGGGTGATGCCGTGCTGGCGGCTGCCCTCGAGGATGTTCATGAAGCCGACCAGGTTGGCGTCGACGTAGGAATGGGGGTCGGTCAGACTGTGGCGCACGCCGGCCTGGGCGGCGAGGTGCACGACGCGCCGGCACCCGCTGTGCGCGAATTCCGCAGCCATGCCCGGGCGATCGGCGATGTCGAGTTCGCGGAAGGTGAAGCCGGGCAGCGCGGCGAGCTGGGCCACGCGCGCACGCTTGAGCGCCGGATCGTAGTAGGGCGAGAGGTTGTCGATGCCGACCACCGCGGTGCCGCGACCGAGCAGGGCACGGCAGACGTGGTAGCCGATGAAGCCGGCGGCGCCGGTGACGAGGACGGGCTGGACGGGGTCGGGCATGGACGGCGCCAGGATAGGTTGGGTCCGGAGGTCCGGAAGTCCGGAAGTCCGGAAGTCCGGAAGTCCTGGTTGGCGAGGCACATCCGTCGCACTGGCGCCACGAGCGATGCGAGATCTGAGAGAGGCGGAGGATTCCCGGTCCATCGAGACTTCCGGACTTCCGGACTTCCGGACCTCCGGACCTCCGGACGCTCTCAGCTGATCATCGGCCCCGCCTTGACCAGGTAGGCGATCATCGCCAGGACATAGCAGGCCATGCCCAGCGAGAGCAGGATCAGCTCCGCCAGGTACTGGCGGGTCTTGGCGTTGCGGTAGGCGATGATGGCGCTGAGCACGCTCAGCGGATCCGGGCCGGTGAACTGGGTCAGCCAGCGCACGCGCAGCGACATCAGCACCATCACCACCGCGCTCAGCACGAAGACCAGACCGATGGCCATGGCGTCGCGGGCGAGCGGCCCGCTGCCGGCGATGCGCGTGCCCGAGAAGCCGGTGATGGTCAGGGTGATGGTGGCCAGGGTCAGCATCACCTGCGAGCGCGTCTGAATGACCACGAACTGCGTGCTGATCAGGCGCATGCACTCGCTGAGCGAGCCGGAAGCGCCCTCGCGCGCGAGCAGCGCCGCGGCCTCGGCGGTCGGATCGGTGAGCATCTCCATGTACAAGCCACCGTAAGCGGTTGCGTGCGGTCGGGAAGCCCAGTCTGCCGCCCATGGACGGCGCCCGGGATTGCTTACTGTTGCAGCTTGCGGGCAGGCCATGACGTCCACATTCAGCCACGGACTGGACCTTATGACCGCCAAGATCATCGACTTCGCCTTCGACAAGATCGACCTCGATCTGCTCTACGTGATGGGCTGCTTCCGCGAGGTGCTCGCCGAACTCGGCGAGCCGGGCCTGGCCGACCGCCTGCCGTGGCTGCCCGCCAACGGTGGCCCGCGGCCCGCCGACTCCGAACTCGGCGAGCGCGACGTCCAGGTGCTGTCGATCGCCTTCCAGCTGCTCAACATGGTCGAGGAGAACGCCGCGTCGCAGTCACGGCGCCGGCGCGAGACCACCGAAGGCATGCTGCGCGAGCCCGGCTGCTGGGGCCAGAACCTGCGCCAGCTGCGCGAGGCCGGCTTCAGCGCCGAGCGCATCGCCGAACTGCTGCCGACCATCCGCGTCGAGCCGGTGCTGACCGCGCATCCCACCGAAGCCAAGCGCTCGACCGTGCTCGAGCAGCACCGCCAGCTCTACCTGCTGCTGGTCAGGCGCGAGAACCAGATGTGGACGCCGATGGAGCAGCAGTCCATCCGCAGCGAGGTCAAGCTGCTGCTCGAGCGCCTGTGGCGCACCGGCGAGCTGCGCCTGCGCAAGCCCGACGTCGCCAGCGAGCGCCGCGGCGCGATCCACTACCTGCGCGACATCTTCCCCGAAGTGCTGCCGCGCATCGACGAGCGGCTGCGCGCCGGCTGGAAGGAGGCCGGCCTCGATCCCGCGCTGGTCGCCGGTCCCGCCAACATGCCGCGGCTCACCTTCGGCAGCTGGGTCGGCGGCGACCGTGACGGCCACCCGCTGGTCACCGCCCCGGTCACCGACGAGAGCCTGCTCGAACTGCGCCGCGCCGCGCACAGCCTGCTGCGTACCCACCTCATCCGCCTGGGCGAGGGCCTCAGCCTGTCCGCCCGCCTGCAGCCCCCGCCCGCCGAACTGGTCACCGAGACCGCGCGGCTGGTGGCGGCGCTCGGCGAAGCCGGCGCCAAGGCGGTGGCGCGCAATCCCGGCGAGCCCTGGCGCCAGTACGTCGGCCTGCTCATCGC
>JACDGQ010000222.1 GCA_013821615.1 Planctomycetota bacterium | reverse complement strand
GGACGGTGCGCGCGTCCGCGGACGCGCGCACCGTCCACCTCGCCGACGTCGCGCGCGTCGAGCTCGGCGCCACCGCCTACGCGATGCACAGCTTCATCGCCACCAGCGACGCGCCGCAGGCGTTGCCGGCGGTGGGCGTGGTCGCCTTCCAGGCGCCGGGGGCGAACGCCTTGGAGGTCTCCAACCAGGTGCAGATGGCCATGGCGGAGCTGAGCAGGAATTTCCCCGCCGGGCTGACCTACGGCATCCTCTACGACCCGACGGTGTTCGTGCGCGGCTCGATCAGCGAGGCGATCGTGCTGGTGGTGCTGGTGGTGGTGCTGTTCCTGCAGACCTGGCGCGCCTCGATCATCCCGCTGGTCGCGGTGCCGGTGTCGCTGATCGGCACGTTCTCGGTGATGCTCGGCCTGGGCTTCTCGATCAACACCATCTCGATGTTCGGCCTGGTGCTGGCCATCGGCATCGTCGTCGACGACGCCATCGTCGTGGTCGAGAACGTCGAGCGCAACATCGCCCTCGGCCTCGACCCGCGCGCGGCGACCAGGAAGGCGATGCGCGAGGTCACCGGTCCGATCGTGGCCACCGCCCTGGTGCTGTGCGCGGTGTTCGTCCCGACCGCCTTCATCAGCGGCCTGACCGGGCAGTTCTACAAGCAGTTCGCCATCACCATCGCGATCTCGACGGTGATCTCGGCATTCAACTCGCTGACCCTCAGCCCGGCGTTGGCGGCGGTGCTGCTCAAGCCGCACGGCGCGCGCCCCGACGTCCTCACCCGTGGCCTCGACTTCCTGTTCGGCTGGCTGTTCCGGCCCTTCAATCGCGGCTTCGCCGCGGCCGCGCATGGCTACGTGCGCGGGGTGGCGCGCATCCTGCGCTTCAGCGTCATCGCCGGGGCGCTCTACCTGGTGTGCAACGGGCTGACCGTGTTCGGCTTCCAGCGCATGCCCACCGGTTACATCCCGGCGATGGACAAGCAGTTCATCATGGCCTTCGCACGCCTGCCCGACGGCGCCAACCTCGACCGCACGGTGGCGGTGATGCGGGCCATGAGCGCCATGGCGATGGAGACCAAGGGCGTGCTCGCCACGGTCGGCATCCCCGGCATCGGCTTCGGCTTCTCGGCGACCAGCAGCCAGGGCCTGATGTTCATCCCGCTCAAGCCCTTCGCCGAGCGCGAAGGCGCGGACGTCACCGGCCCAGCCATCCGCGCGGCGCTGAACAAGCGCTTCGCGGCCATCAACGAGGCCGTGGTCTTCGCCATCGCGCCCCCACCGGTGCGCGGCCTGAGCTTCACCGGCGGCTTCAAGGTCGAGATCGAGGACACCGGTGGCGTCGGCCTGGAGGCGCTGTTCGACGCCACCCAGCGCGTCCTCGCCGCGGCCAAGGCCACGCCGGGACTCGACGCGAGCCAGACCCTGACCACCTTCACCATGAGCGTGCCGCAGGTCGAGCTGACCTTCGACCGCGAGCGCATGAAGCGGCAGAACGTGGCGTTCTCCGACCTCTCGGCGGCGCTCGGCACCTTCCTCGGTTCGAGCTACGCCAACGACTTCAATCGTTTCGGCCGCACCTACCGGGTCAACGTCCAGGCCGATGCGCCCTACCGCCAGCGCGTCGAGGACATCGGCCGGCTGCGCGTGCGCAGCAAGGACGGCCGCATGCTGCCGCTCGCCGGGCTGGTCACGGTGCGTGAGACGGCGGGCCCCGATCGGGTGCCGCGCTACAACGGCCAGCTCGCCTCCGACATCACCAGCGCGGCGTCAGCGGGCACCAGCTCGGACGCGGCCCAGGCGATGATGGAGGAGATCCTCAAGCGCGAATTGCCCACCGGCCTGTCCCACGACTGGACCGAGCTGGTCTACCAGCAGCAGCTGGCGGGCAATACCTCGATCTCCATCTTCGTGCTGTGCGTGGCGCTGGTGTTCATGGTCCTGGCCGCGCTGTACGAAAGCTGGTCACTGCCGCTGGTGGTGATCCTGATCGTGCCGCTGTGCCTGCTCTGCGCGATGATCGGCGTGGCGGTCGACAAGGCGCTGTTCGGCGGCCAGGGCGTGATCGACATCTTCACCCAGATCGGCTTCCTGGTGCTGGTCGGCCTGGCCTGCAAGAACGCCATCCTGATCGTCGAGTTCGCGCGCGATGAGGAGCTGCGCGGCAGCTCGCGCGTGCACGCCGCGCTCACCGCCTGCCGGCTGCGGCTGCGCCCGATCCTGATGACCTCGCTGGCCTTCATCATGGGCGTGTGGCCGCTGGTCGAGTCGCATGGCGCCGGCGCCGAGACCCGCCACTCGCTGGGCGTCGCGGTGTTCAGCGGCATGATCGGTGTGACGCTGTTCGGCCTGGCGTTGACGCCGGTGTTCTACGTGGCGATCCGGCGCTGGGCGGGCGGCAAGGGCAGGCCGGTGGCCGAGGTGTCGACGCCTGCCGAACCTGCCGGCGGTGGGGCGCCCCAGCCGGCCCCATCCGGGCACTGACCGCGGCTGGATCAACCGCCCGGTGCCGGCGCGGGAGCAGCGCCGGATGCTTCAGGACGCACCGGCGGCGCGGCCGGGCGCGGCGCGGGCTCGCCGTCGCCGCTAGTGATCAGGCGCGCGCTGCGGTTCCAGCTCAGCCAGTACCAGGCCCACTGCACCAGCACCAGGACGCGGTTCTCGAAGCGCACCAGCTTGAGCAGGTGGATGAACACCCACGCCAACCAGGCGATCGTACCCGAGAGGTGCAGCCGGCCGAACTGCGCGACCGCGAGGCGTTTGCCGATCGTCGCGAGCATGCCGTAGTCGCGGTAGCGGAACGGCCGCACGGCGCGGCCGGCCCTACGATCGCGGATGGCGCGCGCGACGTGGTCGCCCTGCTGCATCGCCACCGACGCGACCCCGGGCAGCGGCTCGCCGTCCGCTCCGGGCTGTGCGGCCAGATCGCCGATGACGAAGATCCCGCTGTTGCCGGAGAGCGCGCAGTCGGCACCGACCGGGATGCGGCCCCCACGGTCGACCGTGGCGCCGGTGCCAGCGGCGAGAATGCGGCCGAGCGGCGAGGCGGCGACGCCGGCGCCCCACAGCACCCCGGCGCACGGCACGCGCTGCGCCCCGTCCTTGCTCACCATCACCACCGCGTCCGCGTAGACTTCGGTCACGCGCGCGCCGGTGATGACCTCGACGCCGAGCCCGAGCAGGGCGGCGGCGGCCTTTTCCGACAGGTCCGGCGCGAAGCCGCCGGCCAGGATGCGCGGCTGCGCCTCGATGACGATGATGCGCACCGCGGCCGGATCGATGCGGCGGAACTCGCCGCGCACGGTGTGGCGGACGATCTCCGCGAGGGCGCCGGCGAGTTCGACCGCGGTCGGTCCACCGCCCACCACCACGAAGGTCATCAAGGCGGCGCGCCGCTGCGCGTCATGCTCACGCTCGGCGCGCTCCAGGGCGCTGTAGATCAAGCGGCGCATGCGCGTCGCGTCCTCGATGGTCTTCAGGCCCGGAGCGTGCACCTCCCACTCGGGGTGGCCGAAATAGTGGTGCCGCGAACCGGTGGCGACGACCAGGGTGTCGTAGGCGAGGGTCTCGCCATCCTGCAGGTGCACGGTGCGCGCCGCCGGGTCGATGCCGTCGACCTCACCGAGCATGACCTCGGTGTTGCGCTGCCGCTTGAGGATCGAGCGCAGCGGTGTGGCGATGTTGGAGGGCGACAGCCCGCCGGTGGCGACCTGGTAGAGGAGCGGTTGGAAGAGGTTGAAATTGCGGCGATCGATGAGGGTCACGCGCACTGCCGCACGGCGCAGCCCGAGCGCCACCTGAAGGCCGCCGAAGCCGCCGCCAACAATGACCACGTGGTGCGCCGCCGGGACGGCGGGTGCGGCGAGGCTGGGCATGGGTGGTCTCCGCTCGACGGCGGAGGATGCCCACGACGGCCGGGCGGCAAGCCCCGGACCAGGCGCGCTTCAACCCGCGGTGCGGGGCGCGCCTACTCCTTGCCCGAGCGCGCAGCTCCCGGGGCCTGGCTCTTGAGCAGCGCGGCGAGCCCCTCCTTGCTGAGGGTCAGCGAATCGCCGGCCGAGGAGCGCTGCCGGCCGCTGCCTTCCGTGCCATCGCTGGCGTTCAGCGTGGCGGTGGCCGGAGATGCAGCGGAGCCGTCGAAAGAGTCCATGCGCGCGGCCTTCGGGGTGCGGCGTTGGGCGACCCCAGGAGCATCGGCAGGATGGCGGGGCGCTTGAGCGGTTTGCGGGCGGGGTAGGTCGGCGCGGGCGCGTGGTCGAAGGAGGCCATCGCCATCGAGAGTTGCGCCAATGACGACCGCCAACAGCGGATCCTCACCGCCCTGCGCGGCCGGACTCCCACGCCTCGCAGCCACCGTCTCGCAGCGCTCGGACCTACTGCAGCTCCATCTGCACGACATCCTGCCGCCGGCTCTCCGGGGTGACGGCGATGGCCACGACACGGCCGCCGCGCACCGTGCCGGCCACCACCGTGTCATGCGCGGCGTGCAGGCGGAAATCGACGTCCCAGGCCTTCGGCCACGCGGGGAAGAGCAGGATCCGTTCACCACGCGCCTGCATCAGCATCGACTGCAGGATGAGCTGACCGGCGCCGCCGTTGTCGAGGTCCGGTTCCCAGTCATGGGCCGGCCGCCAGAACCAGCGGAAGCGTTCGTTGCCGTAGGCGGTGAAGTTGGCGATCGCCTCAGCCTGCGCGCGGCCGGCCCAGCCCAGGCAGGCCGCCTGGATGCCCTGCTGACCCCAGCAGGTGCTGTCGGCGAAGCGCTTGGCGTCATAGGTCGCGCGCGCCAGCTCCAGTTCGGGCAGACCGACGCCGAACAGGCGGTACGGGTGCACGGCGTAGAGTTCGGGATTCTCGCTGTTGTTCGGCTTGTCGAAGGTCGCGGCTGGCCACAGGATGGCGGTGCCGCCCGCGGCCGCCTGGTCGCTGGTCAGCGGCACCTTGCCCACGGCGTCGGTGCGACCGCGCGGCAATGGCGGCAGGTCGGCGAGCATGGTGCGCCAGCGCGCGCGCTGCGCCGGGGTGATAAGCGCCTCGGGCAGGGCTGCGAGCCGCGCGAGCACCTGCATCAGCCCGGCGATGTCGGGAAGCGGATCGACGGCATGCTGGCGCGTCTCGAGCGCTTCGGATGGCGCGAAGCGCAGCTTGCCGCCGACGCGCGGCCAGTGCTGATCGAACCATACCGTGTATGCTTCGGCGAGCGGCAGCAGCGTCCCGGTGGCGAGCGCTTCGTCGCGGTGCAGCTCCCAGGTGTCGAGCAGCATCATCAGCAGCTCGGGCCCATTGTTGAAGTGGCGGCCGATCCACGGATTGGTCAGCTCCGGTCCGGGATTTCCCCAGCCGTAGTCGGTGTTGTTCGGCAACCCGAAGAAGAACATGGTCTCCGGGAAGATCGCACCGTCGTGCTTCCACGCCAGGCGGGTGCGGTCGGTCGCCAGCGGCAGCGCGCTGCGGAACATCGCGAAGAACGGCGCGAGCGTGTCGAGATCGCCGTCGGCGATCATCGGCCAATAGACCAGGCGCTGGTTCTGGAACCAGAAATTGCTGCCCCAGGCGCGGAAATCCGCATCCTGGCGCCCCTGCTCGGGGACATAGGGCGTGCCTGCCACCGGCTCCTGCCCGACCGTGAAGATGCCGCCGTTGAACTTCATCGGGGCCGGTCCGCGACCCGCGCATGCCGTCATCCAGCGCTGCATGACGAAGCCCTGGGTGACCTCCGCCGCATGGGCATCGCCGCCGACCAGGATCCAGCTCCGCTCCCAGAAGCGGTTCCACCACGCCTGGGTCGCGGCCCGCGCGGCCGTGGCATCGCGCGCAGCGGTCACGGCGGCCGCCGCCAGCACGCCGGTGCGCCACGCGTCGA
>JACDGQ010000221.1 GCA_013821615.1 Planctomycetota bacterium | reverse complement strand
CTGCTGGAGCGCATCGCCGCGCCCACCCGCCCGCTGCCGGCGCGGTGCCTGCCGGTGCGGCTGGAACCGGGGATGAGCACGGCGGCGGTCTAGCGGGAAACCGCGAGGATCAGGGCGGACCTTCTGGAAGCCCGGTTGGATTGGGATCCAGGGTCAGGAGCTGCTCAATACCCACAAGTCGCAGCACTCGGGCTCTGACCGGCTCATATGCCCAGTCCCTTCCGAAGCCCGCGGAGCGGGCGACACATCGTAGCCCAGGGCGTGAGCCCTGGGAACCTCGGTCATGAATGAGGATCGGAGCCCGCGGAGCGGGCGGCACAGGTCCAGCCACGTCGAATGTGGTGAAACCCGGTCATAGCCGGCGTTCCGAGCTATGACCATCCACGGTCATGCACAGATCGGGCCCCAAAGATGGCGCCAGTGTACTGATCCTGCCTGTGTCGCCCACTCCGTGGGCTTGCCCGCAAACTTGTCCTAGCGACCCAGGGCTGGGAGCCCTGGGCTACGATGTGTCGCCCGCTCCGCGGGCTCTCGACGCACGCGATCGACCTGATGTGTGGGCAATGAGCAGGGTCAGGAGACGGTCGAGCGATTTGCTCGCGTTGCAGCGAAAGTGTCTCCTCGCGAGCAGACGATCCGGATCCATCACCGTGCGCACCCGCTTGCCGCCATCTCCGCTCCGCCACCCTTTTCCGGTGGTCGAGGCCCGCACGCAGGTCCTGTGCAGCATCGCTTCCGCCCACGGCGGACGGCGTGGCGCTGGGTCGGCCACCGGCGATCCTGTGCGGAACGACCGCCGCCCCATCTTTCAGCACGGAGTGCGCATGCGCACCACAGCCCTCGCCACCCTCATCCTGCTCACATCCGGGCTGGGCGCGGTCGAGCCCGCCCGCGAGCCCGTGCGCGACCTGTCCGCGGGCATCCTGCTCAAGGACTTCCAGCCGGTCTCCATCTACCACATTCCGCGCACCGAGGTGCGCAGGGCGAAGTACCCGGCGATCGACGTGCACACCCACGACTACGCCAAGACCGCGGAGGAGGTCGACGCCTGGGTCGCCGCCATGGACGCCGCGAACATCGCCCGTTCGATCATCCTGACCTTCGCGACCGGCGAGGAGTTCCAGACGCTGGTCACCCGTTATGGCCGCTACCCCGAGCGCTTCGAACTGTGGTGCTACTTCGACTTCACCGGCTGGGACGAGCCCGGCTGGAGCGCGCGCGCGGTCGCCGACCTCGAGCGCAGCCACCGCATGGGCGCGCGGGGCGTGGGCGAGCTCATGGACAAGGGCATGGGCTACAAACCCATGTCCACGAGCCTGACCAGCAAGACCTTCATGGACACCACGGTCGGCATGCACATCGACGATGCGCGCCTGAAGCCGCTGCTCGCCAAATGCGCGGAGCTGCACATGCCGATCAACCTGCACATCGGCGAGGACGCGTGGATGTACCAGGCGCCGGATGCGACCAATGACGGCCTGATGAACGCGGCCAAGTGGCACGTGGACCAGACCCGGACCGGACTCGCGGACCACGGACAGCTCCTGGTCATGCTCGAAGAGGCCGTGCGGGACAATCCCGCGACCACCTTCATCGCCTGCCACTTCGCGAACTGCTGCGCGGATCTCGACAGCCTGGGACGGCTGTTCGACCGCTATCCGAACCTCTATGCGGACACCGGCGCGCGCTACGGCGAGATCGCCCCGATCCCGCGCTTCGTCCATGCCTTCATGGAAAAATACAGCAAGCGCCTGTTCTATGGCACGGACAACCACTACACCGTGGGCGTCTATCCGGTGACCTTCCGCATCCTGGAAAGCGCGGATGAACATTTCTACGAGCACCGCATCTTCGGCTACCACTGGCCCCTGTACGGGCTCGCGCTCAGCGACCAGACCCTGCAGGACCTCTACCGCGGCAACAGCGCGCGGGTGCTGGGTGGGCAGTGATCCGTGACCCCATTTCTTCACCCGTGATGTAACATCAGGGGCAGCTCCGGAGAGATGCCTGCAGGAGCCCTACCCATGCCGCTGCCCCGCATCTGCTGGCCGCTCGCCACCCTCGGTCTCGTCCTGATGCCGCTGGCGCTCGCCGCGGAGTGCGGCGATCCGCAGGTCATGACCGACGACCCCTGGTACTCCGGCGAGCTGTCGTGCTCGACCTTCCCGCGTCTGTTCAAGACCGAGGCCGAGGTCTACAAGCGCGTGACCGGACGCGGCGTCGACAGCGACGAGGACAAGGCCCTGGCCGCCTGGTACTGGCGCAACCTGCACTTCGCGCACGGCGAAGAAGGCCACCCGGACACCTTCGACCGCACTTCGCACAGCGCCTGGAACCGCGAGTACTGGACCGGGCTCTACGGCTTCGGCTTCGGCATCTGCGGCACCACCCACAGCCAGTGGACCGCCGAGATGCAGCAGCTGCTCGGGCCCTTCCGTGGGCGCGTGGCCGGCGTGGAGGGGCACAACAGCTTCGAGGTCTACCTGACCGGCGGCGCCTATGGCCAGGGCGACTGGGCGCTGCTCGACCACGATGTCTCGACCGTGATCTTCAGCGATGACGGCAGCCGCATGCTGGGTATCACCGCGATCAGGCCGCAGATCACCAAGTACGCGAATCCCGATTTCACACCCGGGCGCAATCACGGCTGGCGCGTCGCGGGTCTCGCGGCGAGCGATGCCACCGCTTATGCGAAGTTCAACACCGCGGAATACGGCGGTGGCTACAGCGGTCCCCCGCCGACGGTGCACCTGCGCGCCGGCGAGTCCATGCGCCGCTACCTCGCGCCGGGACTTGGCGACGGCCGCACCTTCGTGTTCTGGGGACGCAACTACGACGCTGCGGGCATCCCAGGTCCCTCGCGGCGCGAGAGCTGGGTCAACCAGCCGGAGAAGATGTACCAGGCCGCAGCGTCCTGCCCCCCGCGCGAAGGGCAGGTGCGCTACGGCAACGCTGCGTACACCTACGTCCCCGACTTCGCCGCGGGCGGCTACCAGGACGGCGTCATCGACGAAGCCGCGGACCACGTCACCTTCGAGTTCTACACGCCCTACGTGATCGGCTGCACGCCGGCCGACACCAGCGCCTGGGGCATCTACGCGAAAGGCGGCCGGAACGGCCTGGTGCTGGCGGGCCGCATGACCTGCGCGGTGAGCGTGTCGACCGACCAGGGCCGGACCTGGGAGGACGGCGGAGCGGCCCGCGACGGCCTGGACCTGACCGATCTGGTCAAGGGCCGGCAGCAGTACTGGATCCGCTTCGCCGCCGGCCCGGCCGCGCTCGCCACGTCCGGGCTGACGCTGCGCACCGTCTGCGCGTGCAACAGCACGATCATCCCGCACCTGCACGACGGGGACAATCGCATCACCTTCCTCGCCTCTGAAACGGGCGTCATCAGCGCCGGCCCCAACAAGGACCAGGCCGAGGGCCATGTGGTCGAAGGCGCGCTGGGCAGCGCCGCGGTCACGCTCGAGCTCGCCACCCCCCGCCACGAGCAGGCCGTGCACGTCTACGCCGCCTCGTGGGAGGCCTGCGGCTGTCCGCCCAAGGCCGGCGTGAAGTACCAGATCGAGGTCTCGACCGACGCGGGCCGGAACTGGAAGTCGGTGGTCAAGGACTGGGAGGTCATCCGCCACGATCCCGAACCCGGCGACTGGTGGAGCCAGAGCATGACCTACGGCGACGTGGCGCTCGACCCGGCCAGCGGCCCGGTGCGGGTGCGCTTCACCAACAACGGCGGCAAGCCGTTCCTCAAGGTCGAGGCCCATCTGGTCTACCAGGTGCGCAGGCCGGGCCCGGTCGAAGTCACCTTCAGCTGGGCGGACGACGCGGGCCCCGCCCGCACGGCGAGCCATGCCTTCGCGGCGCGCGCTGGGCAAGAAGACCGCACCTGGTCGATCCCGGCGGGCAAGCAGGTGAAGACCCTGTGGGTCGAGTACGCGGCACGCTGAGGGCTGCTTGCGCGCGCGGCGGCGGACGCTCTGCCGCGGTCAGCCACCGTTGCGTCGGGGGACTCGCTGGGGTTCAGGCCACGTCAAAACGATCAAGGTCCATCACCTTGGTCCAGGCCTTCACGAAGGCGCGCACGAACAGCGGTCCTGCTCCCTCGCACGCGTAGACCTCCGCCAGGGCGCGTAGCTGGGAGTTCGAGCCGAAGACGAGATCGGCGCGGGTGGCCGTCCAGCGCGGTTCACCCGTCGCGCGGTCGCGTCCCGCGAACACCTCGCCCATTTCCGAGGTCGCCGTCCACGCCGTGCGCATATCGAGCAGGTTGATGAAGAAGTCGTTCGTCAGGGCACCGGGACGCTTGGTGAGGACGCCGTGCTGGGCATGTCCCACGTTCGCGTCCAGCGCCCGCAGGCCGCCGATCAGGGCGGTCATCTCCGGGGCGGTCAACGTCAGCAGTTGGGCCCGGTCCACGAGCATCGCCTCGGCCTGGCCGCTGAGGTCAACCTTGCAGTAGTTGCGGAAGCCATCCGCGAGCGGTTCGAGCACCGCGAAGGAGGCGACATCGGTCTGGTCCTGCGACGCATCGGAACGACCGGGCGTGAACGGGACCACCATGTCGTGCCCGGCATTCCTCGCGGCCTGCTCGACCGCGGCGCAGCCACCGAGGACGATCATATCGGCCAGCGAAATCTTCTTGCCGGTGGTCTGCGCCGCGTTGAAGCCATTGCGAAGGCGCTCGATGACGGCGAGGACCTTGGCGAGCTGGGCCGGCTGATTGGACTCCCAATCCTTCTGCGGCGCGAGGCGGATACGCGCGCCGTTCGCGCCGCCGCGCTTATCAGAGCCGCGGAAGGTGGATGCTGACGCCCACGCGGTCGCAACCAGCTCCGGGATGGAGAGCCCGGAGGCGAGAATATCGCCCTTGAGCGCGCGCATGTCATCCGTGTCGACGAGCGGATGAGCGACGGTCGGTGTGGGGTCTTGCCAGATGAGCGCCTCGGCCGGGACCTCGGGGCCGAGGTAGCGGGCGCGGGGGCCCATGTCGCGGTGGGTCAGCTTGAACCACGCACGGGCGAAGGCGTCCGCGAGCAGGCGCGGATCCTCCATGAAGCGCCGCGAGATCTTCTCATAGGCCGGGTCGACGCGCAGGGCGAGGTCCGTGGTCAGCATGGTCGGGACGAGTTTCTTCGCCGGGTCATGGGCGTGCGGGATGGTGGCCGCAGCGCCTTTGGCGATCCACTGGTGCGCACCAGCTGGGCTCTTGGTCAGTTCCCATTCGTGGCCGAACAGGTTCTCGAAGAAGTTGTTGCTCCACCGCGTGGGTGTGGTGGTCCAGGTGACTTCGAGTCCGCTGGTGATCGTGTCTCCGCCCGCGCCGCTGCCGAAACCGCTTTTCCAGCCAAGGCCCTGCGCCTCGATGGGGGCCGCTTCGGGGTTGGGCCCGACATGGGATGCGGCGCCGGCGCCGTGGGTCTTGCCGAAGGAGTGCCCACCGGCGATCAGCGCGACGGTCTCTTCGTCGTTCATCGCCATGCGTGCGAAGGTCTCGCGGATGTCTTTGGCTGCGGCGAGCGGATCTGGAACTCCCTCGGGGCCTTCCGGATTCACGTAGATGAGGCCCATCTGCACGGCGGCGAGGGGCTTCTCGAGTTCGCGCACGCCGGAATAGCGCTTATCGCCACCCAGCCAGGTCTTCTCGGTGCCCCAGTAGACGTCCTGATCCGGCTCCCACACGTCCTCGCGCCCGCCGCCGAATCCAAAGGTCTTGAAGCCCATCGTCTCCAGCGCGACGTTGCCGGTAAGGATCATCAGGTCGGCCCACGAGATCTTTTGACCGTACTTCTGCTTGATCGGCCAGAGCAGGCGGCGCGCCTTGTCGAGACTGACATTGTCGGGCCAGCTGTTGAGGGGGGAGAAGCGCTGCTGACC
>JACDGQ010000220.1 GCA_013821615.1 Planctomycetota bacterium | reverse complement strand
GCTGGTGGCCGCCGGCAAGCCGCTGCCGCCCGAGCTGATGGCGGCGCGCGACGAGCCGATGGTGCGCGCCCGCGAGCTGCTCACCGCCCTGGTGGCGCACGGCCCCACCCGCCCGTAGGCTGCGGCCAGCGGAGTCACCATGGCGAAGAGCGACGACCTGCGCCCCGCGCGCCCGGCGACCCGGAGTGCGCCGGATGGCGGCGACAAGCGCCCGGCCGGCGGCGGGCCGCCAAAGCTGAAGCTGCACCTCATCCAGCAGCTCAAGATGCTCGCGATGTTCAACATCGTACCGATCGTCGTGGTCATCTGGCTGGCCTGGGAATACCACCTCGGTCACGTCCGCCTGAACCGGCCGATCGGCCAGCACCAGATCCGCGACCTCGCGCTGGTCGGTGTCGCCTGCCTGGTCCTGGCGCTGAGCGGCTGGGTGATGCTGCCCTTCGGCCGCTGGCTGCGCGCCTACCCCGCCTGGCAGCTGCGCCACAGCGACAGCGCCTGGGTCTGGCTGCTGCCCACCGGCGCCGGCTGGTTCGCCTGGGCGCTGATCTGGCTGGTCACCATCACCACCAGCCTGGTGTGCATCGCCGTCCTGGTCGACACCATCCTCGACCTCGCCAAGGGCGCCGGCGCCACCGGCTGACCCCGCTGACCACGGCGGATCCGACAGCCGAACAGGAGGACGCGGAGGCGCGGAGGGGAGAGGCAATTCTGGAGAGCGGCGGGTAGTGACATTCCTCCGCGCCTCCGCGTCCTCGTGTTCTATCTCTGTGGTCGAGCTTTTTGCAGGTAGCGAGCCCCTTGCCTCCTCCGCCCCGATTGGATGGTCGTCCCCATGCTCCCCGATGCCCCGTCCGAGGAGCTGCTCGCGGCCTTCCTCGCCGCTCACGCCCAGGGTTCGGCGGTGCCGGCGGCGCTGTTCGCGCGTGGTGCGGAGCTGCACCATCGCCTCGCCGCGGCGCCACCCGCCAGCCCGGCGTGGGGCCGCTTCCTGGTCGCGATGGGGCAGCTCGCCGCCGAGCACCTCGACGATGCCCAGGCCGCCAGCCGCTACTTCCTCGCCGCGTTGCAGGGTGTCGCCCATCATGGCGACATCGAGGCCGCGGTCACCGCCGGCTACGACCAGGGCGTCCTGCAGGAGCGCCGCGGCAATCCCACGCATGCGCGCGCCGCCTACCGCGCCGCCGCCGCCGAGGGCCTGCGCCTGGGCGCCATCGCCGCCAACACCCTGCGCGCCGGCACCGCCGCGGTGCGCCTGGCCTTCGCCGCCTACGGCGAACTCGGCGAATTCGCACCCCTGCTCAAGCAGACCTGGCTCGGCTGGCTGTGGCTGCGCCGCCACGACCCCGCGCAGCTCGATGCGCCCCTGACCAGCGAACTCGGCCGCCAGCTCGCCGCCTTCCTGCTGCCCGAGGACGACCCCGGCGAACTCATCCACCAGTGGCGCGCCTGGCCCCCGGGCGCGCTGACCATCGCCACCACCGACGGACCGCTCACCTGGGCCGATGGCCTCGCCGCCTGCCGAGATGAACTTTTCGCCGCCGCCGCCGCCGCCGCGGACGAGCACTTGCGCGATGAAGGCCCCGATCCCGGCGCCCCCTACCGCCTGCTGCGCGCCGCCGCCCAGCGGCAGGGTGACTGAGGGGAATCACGAGGCACGTGGCACGCGCCCGTCCTCCCGCCATCAGAATCGGCCGTTGACAGCGCCGCGCTCCGTAGGGTACCCACAGGCGATATGCCGAGTCCCCCCGGAGGGTTGCACATGGTCCGCCGCCTCGTCCTGATCCCCTGCCTCGCGGCCGCTGCGCTCGCGCAGGCGCAGGCCGCCGACAACATGGACCTGCAATTCCATGGCTTCGCCAGTCAGGGCTACTTCCTGACCCGCAACAACGCGCTCTTCACTTCCGAGTCCCAGGACAAGGGCACCTTCGAGTTCAACGAGGCGGCCCTCAATGTCATGGCCACGCCGGTCGACCGCCTGCGCGTCGGCATCCAGATCTTCGCCCAGGACCAGGGTGACACCTCCAACAACAAGCCGCAGATCGACTGGGCGTATGGCGACTACAGCTTCCCCACCTGGGGCGCGCTCGATGTCGGCGTCACCGCCGGCCGGCTGAAGATGAACCACGGCCTGTACAACGATTTCCGCGACCTCGACGTGACGCGCACGTCGGTATTCCTGCCGATGGCGGTGTACAACCCGCGCCTGCGCGACTACATGCTCTCGGTCAACGGCGCCGGCGTGCACGGTACGCTCGCCGCCGGCGAACTCGGCTCATTCGACTTCATGGCCTACATCGGCGGGCAGAGCCCGGATCCGCACGAAGGCACCATCCACGACATCTTCACCGACCTCGGCGTCGACCTCTCGACCCTGCACATCGAGGCCGTCGATGGCGCCAACCTCACCTGGAACACCCCGGTCGACGGCTTGCGCTTCAAGTACTCGCTGTTCAACGTGCGCGGCGTCGACGCCGAGGGTACGGTCAGCACCGGCTCCGCCCTGCCCTTCATCCCGGGCACCACCGCCGCGGTGGTCATCAACGCCGTGTGGGACAACATCGTCTCCGTCGAGTACCAGCGCGAGAACCTGACCCTCGCCGCCGAAGCCGAGTACTGGTACCTCAAAGGCGAAGTGCGCGGCAACGCCGGCATCCCCTTCGCATTCCCCACCTACCAGGTGATCCGCGCCTGCTACCTCTCGGCCGCGTGGCGCTTCTCCCCACGTTGGGAGGCCCAGGGCATCTGGCAGTGGAACGAGACCGATGCCGTCACCCAGCCGCAGGAGAAGTTTTACGGCTTCACCGCGGCGCTGCGCTTCGATCCCATCGAGCACTGGTTGATCAAGGCCGAATACACCTGGCTGCACGGTACCAACCTGCTCCGCCTCGCTGAGCAGCCAGACGGCGTGCTGGACCCCGTCTGGGGCTACCTCGCCATCAAGACCACCTTCGACTTCTGAGCCTGGAATGGACACCCAGAGGCACCCCATGCACCGACTCTCTGCGCTCCTCGCCGTGGTCCTCGCCTGCACCGTGCGTTGCGCCCTGCACGCCGACGACGCCGTGGTGGTCAACGGCCACGCCGCCATCGCCGAGCTCTCCGACGACGACCTGCGCGCCCTCTTCCTCGGCAAGAAAACCGCCTGGGACGACGGCACCAAGGTGGTGGTGGTCGTACTCCGCTCCGGCCCCTCGCACGACGCGCTGCTGCGCCGTCTGGGCCGCAATCCCCAGCAGTTCATCACCGGCTGGAAAAAATTGGTGTTCACCGGCAAGAGCGGCATGCCCGAGCAGGTCGCCAGCGAAGACGAACTGGTCGAGCTGGTCGCCCGCACCCCTGGCGCGATCGGCTACATCGACGCCGGCAAGGTGAAGGACGGCGTCAAAGCGGTCACCGTCCACTGAGATTCAGCGCCTCCCGACGTGGCGTCTTGGCGGTTAAAGCCGCCAGGAGGCCGCGAAGGTTCAGGAACTACTTGGCCGCCGCGCCATCCATGACGATGTAGACCGGGCTCTCGCCGACGGTCAGGCTGATCTCGCCGGCCGCGCCCGGCGCCCACGCCACCGCTGCAGGTTCGCCGTCCGTGGTGGCCATGGCCAGCACGCGCGTCGGCTTCGCCGGCAACCCCTTCAGCACCACCTGCGCCTGGTGCGGGACGTAGCCGTCCCGTTCGTCCGTGCGCACGCCGGTCGGCGACCACGCGGCCCAGATCACCCGCCCGGGTGCGCTGCCGTGCACGTACTCGTCGACGCACAACTCGCCCGCGCGCTTCTCGACGCTGCGCGCGTAGCGGTAGTCGCCAAGCGTGCGCTGCAGCTGGCGCACCGCGTAGAAGGACTGCTTGGGCGTGAAGTTGCGCGTCAGGCCGGCGCACCCATGCGTCATCGGCGAATCGGGATCGTCGTAGAAGTAGATGTAGGCACGCGCCACGTCGCGCTCCGCGAAGGCGAAGAACGAACGCACCAGATACTGCGCCTGCTGCAGGTCGTCATGCCCGCGCCAGTCGAGCTTGAGGAACCAACCCTCGCGCTTCTTCATCGCCTCGGGGGTGCACGCGTCATAGCCGAACTCGGTGATCCACACCGCCTTGCCAGGCGCATGCTGGTCGCGCCACGCCACCATCTCGTCCACCACCTTCAGGTAGTCGATTCCGGGGTCCTCGGGATAACTGCGCGTCCACGGGCTCTCCTTGCCCGGCTTGCGCGGCGCCGCCGCGTAGGTGTGGATGTTGAGCACATCGTAGAGCGCGACGGTGGCGGGGTCCTCGTACATCGCGCGCACGTCCTGCGAGTAGTCATCGGCCTGGCGCGCGACCACCGACGGCGTGACGATCTTCACCTTGGCGTCGCCGGCGCGGATCCCTTTGGCCATGGCGGTGAAGATGGTGCGGTAGAGCGCCTGGTCGAACTTCTGCCCGGGTTCGTTGCCGATCTCGAGCGAGGTACAGAGCTTCTCCGCGCCCGACGGGCCGAAGTACGCCGCCAGCGCCTTGCCATACTGGAAGCACCAGTCCTCGCGCTTCTCCCACAGCTTCTGATAGCCGGGATGGTCGGTTCCGAAACCGCCGAACTGCATGCAGATGCTGGTCTCGATGCCGGCCGCCTGCCACTTCGCGTAGACATCGCGCTTCCAGTCCACGCCGTTCACGCAGGCCGGCACATGGATGGGGTCCCCCGGCGCCTTCACATCCCAGTCGAGGTTGTGGTAGTTGCGGGCCAGCCGGCAGCACTCGGCATAGAGCGTCGGCTTGAAGGAGAAGTGGCCGTTGATGGCCATGAAGTCCTTGAACAGTGGCCGGGTCTCGGCCGCCTGGGCGCCCCCCACGGCCAAGGCCAGGGTGACCGCGGCGGCCGCAGCGCGCAGGAGGCGTGGGGCGAGGGCGCGAGGCGTCATGTTCTGGGCTCCGGGGTTGGTCCATGATAACGCTTCCACCAGGGGAAGTGACCGGAAAACGACCCGCCTGCGAGCTGGCGAGGCAGTCGGACCGATGCCCGGTCAGACGCAGCCCTCATCCGCGCACGGAACGCGAACGGGCGGCCGGCTCACCGCTTCGTCGGAGCCTTAGCGCCCAGACCGAGAAAGAAGTCCACCAGGCGCTGGCTGTGGAAGAACTCATCGCAAACCTGGTGACCCTTGCCGGGAACGACGATCAGCTCGCCAGGTCCCCCAAGTGCGCAGTAGCGGCTGATCAGCACAGCGCTGTTCCGCTCCAGCGGCACCACCGTGTCCACATCGCCATGGAGATGGAGGATGGGGATGCGCGCTTTCGCGAGCGGCGCGAGACGGTCGATCGGGTTGTTCTCGACCAGGCGGGTCTGCCAGTCGGCGTCCGTGAAGCCGTACGCCTGGCTCGCCTTGGCCAGTCCCGGATAGCTCGCCAGATCGCCCACCGGATAGATGCCGCCGATGCACTGGACATCGCCGGGATGCTCGGCGGCCCAGTTGTAGAGCAGCAGGCCCCCGCGGCTCTGGGGCAGCAGACAGGCCTGCGGTGACAGTCCGTAGGTCGCGACGACGAACTGGTGGTAGTGCGCGTAGACTTCGCGGGCGAATGGATTCCCATACGCCTCACCGACGTCGATTCCGCCGATCGCGAAGCCCTTCGCCAGCAGCTGCGTGAACATCCACGCGTGGCCCGGGTCGGGCAGGGAGCCGATGAACGTCGGTGCGTACCAGATCCAGGGCTTCGCACCGCCGGCCGCCGGTGACGTGGGCTGGATCAGGAAGGCCCGCTGCCCTGCGACCACGAAAGATAACGTCCGGATCGTTGCGCAAATTTGAAAAGCGGCCTCTGGCTGGTAGATGTTCCGGTGCGAACCAAAGAACCCCTATCCAACACAGAGGACGCGATGACCAGCCTACCCGACGAGACCGCCCC
>JACDGQ010000219.1 GCA_013821615.1 Planctomycetota bacterium | reverse complement strand
CGCCCTCCGGGATGGCCGCGTCAGCGTGGGCGACGACGCTCACCAGGGCCGCACCGTAGCGGCCGAGAGTGTTGAGGTTGCTGGCGATGTAGCCGATCGGGTTGTTCAGCTCGTGGGCGACGCCGGCGGCGATCGCACCGAGGCCGGCCATGCGCTCGCGCAGCAGCTCGCGCTCGTCGGCGGCCGGCCCGGGCTGCTCCGCCGCCGCCATCTCAACCGGTCTTCTTGAGGCTGACTTCCAGGGAGAAGGGCCCGGACTCGGACTTGAAGGTGATGACCAGGCACTGCACGCCGCGGCTCTGTGCCGCGATGTGGCTGCGGCCGGAGACGATGCGCGGCAGGCCGAGGTCGAACTTGTAGCCCTTCTGGGCCAGGCGGTTCTTGGCATCGCCGGCGATGATGTTGGTGAGCTCGCCGACGCCATCGACCACGGCGGCGTTGATGGTCTCGAACTCCTCGCCGACGAGCTTGCCGATGACCTTGCGCGCGGTGTCCTCGGGGAAGCTCAGCACCACCGCGCCCTGCGCTTCGCCGGCGAGGCCGATGATGCCGCTGACGCCGTAGTTCACCTGGTCATTGCCCTTGAGGAAGACCTTCTCGCGTGCCACCAGCAGCGAACACATCGACTGGAAGGTCGTGACCGTCGCCTCGATGAAGGGATTGATGTAATCGACATTCATCCCGCTCGCGCTGACCATATCGACCGTCCATCCGTGGTGGTGCCAGTGATCCTACCTCAGCGCCGCGCCAGCCGCAAGACGGACCGGTGCGGCACGGCAGGCCAGCTGCACGTCCCCACTGCGCGCCCGGCGATCCGCCGTCTGGATCCGGCGCCGCCGCCGCGTCAGATCCGGGACCTGCGCCACCGCCGCCCCTGGAGCCGCCATGAACATCCTTTCCGGACTCCTCCGCCTCCTCGCCGGGAGCGCGGTCCTGGCCATGGCCGGGTGGGTGTGGTCCACCAACCACGCGCGGCTGATCGAGCGCGGCGGCCAGGGCACCCTCGACCTGTTCGGCCAGGAGATCCCGCTCACCAGCGACACCCTGCTGGTCGCCGTCGGGCTGGCCGGCGCCCTGGGGCTGCTGCTGGTGATCCTGGGGCTGATCACGTGTTTCCGCCGCCCGGTTCCCGCCGTCCAGCCCCCCGCCTGAGGCGCGATCCCCCAGGTACCCAGAGCCTCTCAGATCGGTCGCGTATCCCGGGTCTGCGCGACCAAATAGGGTTTGAATAAACCCCATCAGCTGCTATGCTTTTTCCCATGAGACCGCCATCCCCATGGCTCCCGGTACGCACCGGGCTGAACGGCAGGAACCAGGTCCCTCGCCTGCCCCGACGGAACAGGATCGTCCGCGCCGCTTGTCCGCGACCATCCCGCTGAACCCTGCCGGCACGCCGTCCTGGCGAGACCGTCGATCACCCGCGTGATCGCGGCCCGTTGACGGCTCCCGCCTCCCCTTTGCCGCCTGTGCTGCACCTCCAGGCCCTCCGCCTGCAGGCCAGCTCGTGCATCTCCACTCCGCCCCTCATGTCCCTTCCGCCGGTACCGGCGCGGGCTCTGCGCCCGCACCGACCGGATCCGGAGCCTTCCACGCGTATCCGTACCCGGAGCCCGTCTCCGGCGGCGACGCGCCCGGCCCACCGTCGCACCCGCGTGCGGCGACGGCCCCGTCACCCCCATCCGCATCCTGGAGTCGACCATGTCCACCCTGCCGCTCGCCCAGCCCATCCGCGCCGTCGCCACCAGGCGGTTGCTGCTGCCCACCGCGCTCGACATCCGCCGCTTCCCCGGCGTGCGCCTCCTGACCAGCCCGTTCGTCCTGGCCTACCGCGACGAGGCCATGCGCGCCGGCGCCGACCAGCTCCTCCTCGCCGCGCCCGGCGACGTGGTGCTGCACCTGCCGAGCGGCCGCACCGTCGCCTGGGACGCCGCCATCGCGGTGCTGCGCGAGCGCGCGCCACTGCTCGCGCCGCTCGCCGTCGACCTCGTCGAGGAAGCGCTGTGCGGCGGCACCTGCTGCGCGCTGGCGCTGTGGTTGACCGCGTCGCCCATCGGGCACCCCGGCGACGACTGGCACCCGCAGCCGTGAATCATTGCGCGTGCGCGGGCGCCAGCGCCGGATCGTCGAGGTCGAGCTTGTAGAGGATCTGGTTGTACTCGTAACGCGGCGTCGGCGCCTGGTTGTCGGTGAACAGGGTGTTGTACGAGCCCTCGAAATAGAGCGCCTTGCCGCCATCCGGGGTGAACTCGGTGTGCAGGCGCGGATTGTAGAACGTGTAGTTCTCGTGGCTGAGCACCTTCACCGCCGGGCCCCACGGCCCGGTTGGCTGATCTGATTCGCAGTACCACAGCTCGCCGAGCAGCGAGGGCTTGCCGTTCTTCTGGGTGAAGATCGCCACCCAGCGCTTGCGCGTCGGCCACCAGCCGATGCTGCCGCCGTGCGGGGTGATCTTCCCGCCGTCTGCTGTCGGCACCTCCGCCTGCGGGGTCAGCGCCTCCCAGGTCGACGGATCCGACCACGCCTCGAAGGTCGCGGGGCAGCGCATGAACGGGAACGGCCCACCGAACAGCAGCCAGTCGCGGTCCGGCGCCTCGTGCCAGTGCACCGCCTCGCCGTCCGGACGCGCGCGCGGAAGTGGTTTGCCGCTGCTCTTCTCCCACACCACCAGCTGGCGCTCGAAGACCTGCTTGGCGTCGTTCCACACCGTCAGGCCGGCTTCGTAGGGCTCGAGCACGCCCCTGATCTTGGAATAGAAGCCGCCCATGCGCTCGGCGCCGGTCCGGTCCTTCATGGTGATCATGCCGAACACCCAGGTCGGCCCGGGACCGGACAGCGGCGAGATGGCGCGCGGCTGCCCACGGTCGTCGTGGAAATAAGCCAGCGGCACGCGCAGCGGCAGGGTCAGGTCCGCGGCGGTGAGCAGCGGCGAGGTCGCGCCGCTGCTGTTGAAGATGCCGAGCGGGTACTGCGGCACGCCGCTGTCGCCCCACAGCCAGTGCAGCCGGCCCTGGTACGCCACGCACTGCACGCTGTCGCAGCCGATGATCCCCGATTCCTTCCAATCGCGCTGCTCGCCGCAGCGCTGGCTCTCGGCAAGCAGCCCGCCGCCGGTCAGCCGGCCAACGCGCCGCGCGATGATCCTGCGCTCGACCTCGATGGTGAGGCGCCGGCCGGGCTCTGGTTGCACGCGTACGCCGCGGTTCCCGAACCCATCCTTGGGCACCTCGTAGCCCTGGCCGATGATCTCGAACCACACCTCGCGGCCCATGAATTCGGGCAGGTCGAAGGCGATCACGCCGGCGTTGTCGCTGACGAAGCGCTCGTGGTGGGTGGTGCGCAGTTCCACCAGCGGCACGGGGATGGTCGTGCCCTTCTCGACGATCTGGATGCGGCACGGCGCGGACGGCGCCGCGCTCTCGGCCGCGCTCAGCGACGCCGTCACCAATGACGAGAGGATGATCATCCGAATGCAGGCGGCCATGGTCGTTCCCTTGGGCGGGCGTGAGCGACGTCGGACTGCGCAGCCGCTCGCACGCGCGCCACCTTATTGCGCGAAGGTACAGGATATTACGGGGATTCGCTCTGGGGGAGGGAAGAAGGGGATACACGAGGGTTGGAGGGGAGAAGGGATGAGACGACGACACCATCCGCACCGTGGAGCGACGACCTGATCACGACCTCGTCCCAGCGCGCAGATCGCATTCGCTGCGCCAGCCCTTCTCCCCTCCCGCCCTCCTGCCTTCCCCTTCCCCCCTCCCTCTCCATGATGCCCGCATGCGCATCGCCCTCGCCCAGCTGAACCTCGTCATCGGGGATCTGGACGGTGCGGCTGCAGCGATCCGCCGGGCGGCGAACCAGGCGGTCTTCCAGGGCGCCGACCTGCTGGTCTGCCCCGAACTCGTCTCCCTTGGCGGCTATCCGCCACGTGACCTGCTCGAGCGGCGCTGGTTCGTCGACCGCCAGTGGCGCATGGTCAGCGCGCTCGCCCGCGACCTGCCGCTGCCCGCGGTGATCGGCTGCGCCGAACCGGTCGATCCCGGCTCTCCCGGGCCGCCCATCGCAAACGCCCTGGTGGCGACGGCGCGCGGGCAGATCATCGCCAGCTATCACAAGCGCCTGCTGCCGACCTACGACGTCTTCGACGAACGCCGCTACTTCCGCCCCGGCGACCAGAGCTGCGTCATCACCCTGGCCGGCAAGCGCGTCGGGCTGACCGTCTGCGAGGACATCTGGAGCCAGGAATTCGCCGGCATCGGCTATCACAGCGATCCGGTCGCCGAGCTCGCCGGGCGCTGCGACCTGATCGTCAACGCCTCGGCCTCGCCCTATGCCGCGGGCAAGCCGCAGCTGCGCCGCCGCCTGGTCGCGACCGTGGCGCGGCGCGCCAAGGTGCCGGTCGCCTACTGCAACCAGGTCGGCGGCCACGACGAGCTGCTCTTCGATGGCGACAGCTGCATCATCGGCCCGGACGGCGCCTGGTACGCGACCGCGCCGCGCTGGCAGGAAGCGGTGGTGGTCGGCGACCTCGACCATGCGATCGCCGCGCCGCCTGCGGCCGAGGACCTCGGCGACCTCTGGCAGGGCCTGGTGACCGGCATCCACGACTACTGCGCCAAGACCCATCAGCGCAAGGTCGTGCTCGGCCTGTCGGGCGGCATCGACTCGGCGCTGGTCGCGACCCTGGCAGTCGACGCGCTCGGGGCGGACAACGTCATCGGCCTGCTCATGCCCGGCCCCTACTCCAGCCCGGGCAGCATCGAGGACGCGCTCGCGCTCAGCCACAACCTTGGCATCGCCCACCACACCCTGCCGATCGGCGGCGCGGTCGACACCGTGCTCGCCGGCCTGGCGCCGGCCTGGGGACCGCGCCCGCCCGGCGTCGCCGAAGAGAACCTGCAGTCGCGCCTGCGCGGCGTGCTGGTCATGGCCATGGCCAACCGCTGGGGCGCGATGGCGCTGACCACCGGCAACAAGAGCGAGCTGGCGGTCGGGTACTGCACCATCTACGGCGACATGAACGGCGGGCTGGCGCCGCTCGGCGACGTCTACAAGACCCAGGTGTGGGAGCTGGCGCGCTTCGCCAACCGCAGTGGCGTGCGTATCCCCGAGGCTAGCATCACCAAAGCACCCTCCGCCGAACTACGCCCCGACCAGACCGACCAGGACAGCCTGCCGCCCTACGCGCAGCTCGACCGCATCCTGCACGGCTACCTCGAGCTCGGCCTGTCACCCGACGAGCTCGGCGCGCGCGGCGAGGATCCCGCCACCGTCGCGCGCATCGTCCACCTCGTCGAGACCGCCGAATTCAAACGCCGCCAGGCGCCGCCCGCGCTGCGGGTCTCGGCGAAGGCCTTCGGCCTGGGCCGGCGCATGCCGGTGGCGCGCTTCATCGGCTGACGCCCGTCGGCATCCTCCTCCTTCACGGGATCTTCACGGATCCGATTAGCCTGCGCGACCCACGCGCCGCGGAGACCCCATGCGTCCGACCCTGCTCCTGTGCTGCTTTTTCACCGCCGGCGCCATCGCCCTCACCGGCTGCGGCCGCGACGCACCGGGCGTCATCATCACCGAGAACGGCACCGTGGTCGCCAACAGCGCCGAGTACCAGCGCGGGCGCATCGCCAGCGCCGCGCGCCGCCAGCTCGATGACCAGCTCGGCGGCCACTGGCTCAGCGCCGTGGAGATCGCCGAACTGCCCGAGTGGGACAACGACCAGCGCAGCATGGGTCGCGAGTGGCTGTGGCCCCAGGCCACGGTCACCGTGACGCTGGTCGGCGATGGCACCGCGCCGCTGCCAGAGAGCGCGGACGCGGTCCGCGACGCCGTGACCGGCTACATGCGCGGGCACGTCGACCGCCCGGGAAAAAACCTCACGGTCACGGTCGCCACCGTCACCGACGCGGCGCGCTTCGCGACGC
>JACDGQ010000218.1 GCA_013821615.1 Planctomycetota bacterium | reverse complement strand
AGGCCGGCCTGCGCCTCGGCCTCCTGGGCGATCAGCGCTAGGGCGACCTGCGCCCAATCCGTGCGCCAGGCGCCAACCGCAGCGAGGCCAACCTGCGCGCGCGCGGCCCGGGCGGTCGCGCCGGGAGCGCTCATCAGCCATTCCAGGCCTGCCCATGCGCCGAGCCCCACGGCCATCAACAGCAATGGGGTACATGGCTTGCGACGGAAGAGCGACAGCAGCGCGCGGGGACTGAGCAGCAACCCGACGGCGCTGGTGAGCCCGAGCATGATCAGAGTGGGACAACGGCGTACCCGCTTGGGCCACGACTGGCCCCACCCCCATCTGGGCGTGCTGTATGTCGATGATGGCGGAGAGCGGCACCAGCATGGGGACTTCCTCGACAGAAAGGCTGACTATGTCCTGGAAAGCATCGGTCCTGGGGCGGCCCGGGCGCCGAGCAGCGCTCGTATCACCAGCACAACGACGGGCTAATGCCCCTGTGACTTCGTAGTTTCACGCACTCGGGGCGCTTGTACATAGTAGCCCAGGCTGGGCAAGGGGCGGCCGAGCGGCCCCCCATCGCCGTGTTGGCCACCGATCACGTGGGCGGGCGTCGTCGCTGCACGATCAGGTTCGAAGGCGGGCGCTGCCGCCTCCGACCTCTACCCCATCGTTGCCATGGACGCATTGGAAGGAGTCTTCGTGTCGGCCGACAAGCCCTTCATCACCCAATAGCCTTCAACAATGCCCGCACGTCCGCCCGCAGTCGCGCACAGTGCGCGGCCTGTTTCCGAGCCTCAGGCACCTCCCTGACGGCCGTCTGCTGCAGGTGTTTCGCTGCAAAATCGCATGCTCCAGCCCCTAACCTTCGCACCGGAGCGCTCCCCTGTAGACATGATTGTCTCCTGCACGTACCCGGGATGTGGCGAGCATTTGGTCGGCAGCCCGCACCGCTGCCTCGGCCCTCATCAACCGGCCGAGTAGGAAATAGAATGGCATTGCAGCAGGCATCAGTCCCCCGCCATCAGACGGCTGGGCGCAGGTTCGAATTCACGAAATCTCGGTACAATAGGACATCATCATGCCCCTTTTTTAGTCACCATAATTGATCTAAGTGAAGTTATTACCCATAATTGCAAGATAATCGTCAGTTTGCCATGCCGTAGGTCGAGAGTTCGAGTCTCTTCGCCCGCTCCACACGAACCCCACGGTGCAAGCCGTGGGTTTTTCGTTTTAAAAACGGTGCGCGCGCTCACGTGGGATCGGCGCGCTCGGCCAGTGTGGGAAGTGCAGCAAGCGCGACCCGATCCCCGCCAGCCTCGCGCCCATTCGCGAGCGCTTGGAGATCGACGCGCAGGCGTGGATCGACATCATGATGCATGGCGGCCGTTTCCTGGTTTCCGCCATCGGCTCGATCATGGCACGGACTGCAGAAGCAGGGACGGGTGCGATGGTTGATCGTTGACCTCGACGTGCACCGGAACCGGAGCATTCGCCCCATTAGATGAAGGAGCTCGGGGCGGATCAGCATTCGCTCGCGTTCGGCGCTAGTGATCCCATTCAATGAGGTACTGGAGCAGGCCGCCGTCATCGACGCCATAGACGTGCCAGCCGTCACGAGCCAGGAGCACCTGGCCCTCGAGTTCGCGGTCACCGGCGATGGTGCCGTCCACGGCTGCAGGACTACCGTCGGACCACGTGATGCCCGTGGCAGTGCGCTTGCCGCCCAACCACAGCCAATTCTCGCCGGCGAACAGCAGCGGTCGCACGGCGTCCCATTCTGCCTGGGTCGACAGGACGGCGAGGTGTCCGCCGAGCTGCTGTGCGATCGCCGCCGCGTCCTGGCTGCTGCGCAGATCAGGCACGGCTAGGAAGCGATGGCCGGCGCAATGGACGGTGAGCGCGGCCAATGCGCCGGCATCGTGGTGGCGGATCGCAAGTTGAACGGATGCCGCGAGTGCGAAACGTGGGCTGGCCTTGTCCCACGCGATGATCTGGCGCACCTGATCCTCGGGAATGCGGTCGAGCGCGAAGGTTCCCTGTTTGGGCGGGCAGTCCATCAGCGGGGCAAGGCTGTCCAGCGGACATGCCGCGCATTGCAGCCAGTCCAGTGACGTGCGCGGCAAGGCGTCCAAGGATCGGATCGGATTGCCGTTGCAGTCCAGCGAGATCATCGGCATGCCGCGCAGGGGCTCCAGCGAGGTGATGGCGTTCCACGAACAACGCAGCTTGGTCAACTTCAGGCCGGCGACGGAGGCAAGATCGGTGAGCCCCGTCTTCCAGCAGTCAAGGCTTTCCAGGCTGCGCAGGCTGGCGATGACTGACGGCAGGTCGGCAAGTGCATTATTCCCGCAATTCAGCCAGCGCAGGGGACCGCCACGCAGGGGCTCAAGAGAGGTCAGCGCATTACTGGCGCAGCCGACGGACATCAACGGCATGCCGCGCAGCACGTCGAGCGAAGCTAGGCGATTGGCCGTGAATCCCGCCGTCTGCAGCGCCAGTCCGCGCAGCGGCTCGATATCGGTGAGTTTGTTGGAGTCCGCGACGAAGTGCGCGAGCGATTTCATGCCACGCAACGGCTCGACGCTGGTGATGCGGTTATTCGAGCAGATCAACGTCGTCAGCAGCATACCGCGCAAAGGCTCCAGTGACGCGAGGCGGCCTCCGCTGCAGTCGAGCGACAACAGGGGCATTCCATGCAATGGGGCAAGATCGTCGATGGGATTGCCGCGCAGATTCAGGTAGTTCAGGGCAATTCCCGACAATGGCCTCAGAGAGGCGATCCGGTTGCGATCGCATTCCAGTCCGTTCAACGTCGTCATGCCGCGCAGGGGCGACAGATCGGAAATACGATTGTCTGAGCAATTGAGGAATTCGAGGCGCAGTTCGGAAAAATCAGACAAAGAATCGATCGTGTTTTGACCGATGTTCAAGGTTTTGAGCGTGGTTGCCAACGCGTGCCCGATACCGGCGAATGAGGTGATGGGCGTATGCGCGCAATACAATTGCTGCAATGGAGAGGAATAGACCGGCTTCAGCGAAGTCACCAGGGTCTCGCTGCAGCTGAGGATCGTGAGCGGCATGCCCCGTAGCGGCTCAAGACTGGAAATCGTGGTGTGCTCGCAGATCAGGGACTCCAGCTTCATCCCGCGCAAAAGCCCGAGATCAGTGATGCCAGTGCCCGCGAGGTTGAGCGAGATCAGCGGCAGGATGGCCAGTTGTCCTAAATCGATAGGGCCGTTATTGCTGAGGTTCAACTTCCGTAGGGGCATTCCGGCCAACGGCGCCAAATCACTGACGTGATTGCCATCCAGGTCGAGGTCGCTGATCGGCATGCCGCGCAGAGGTGCGAGATCGGCAAGGCCCAACCCGGTGGCCGAAACGCGGATGGTGCCATTCTCGGCCGCATCGACTGCGACCCTCGCCGAGGGCCACGACTCGGCCAGGGTGCGCCTGCACGATACCAGAGCCTGCTGCTGCGCGGCGCGCGTCAGGCCAGCGCGGGCAGCAGCGCGGCGCGTTTCGTCCGAAGCGGTCTCCAACACGTCCCGCAAGAGATCGCTTGCCGTCGTGATGCGCCCGACGGCCAGTTGCTGCTCGGCAATCTCAAGCACATCGGCCCTGAGCGGTGCGCCGAGCGTATAGACCCTGACATTGTCCCAACGGGCGTCGGCGCCCCAGCAGGTGAGCCCGATGCTCGCCTGTCCGCCACTCGCGGCGAGCGGTTCCGGATCCACCACATCGAACACCACACGGTCGTCGACGAGGTAACGGAGGCGTGTGCCGATCTTCTCGGCCCGGGCGTGGTAGACGTGATCGGGAACCAAGCCAGCGAACGACTCGGTGAACAGCGTTTTGCCGTGCCGCTTGAGCATGTTCTTGCTGTTCCGGTAGGCTCCGGACTTGAATTCATAACCAGTTTGGACCACCTGACGCCCTGGCAGCCACGATTCCGCGCAGATGAAGCAGCTCAGGTCATCGATGTCACAATCGGCGAACCGGCACTCCCAGTCGATGCGCACATCACCGGCAAGCGACTGCTTGAGGATCAACACGCAGGGTGAGGACTTGAGGATGTGGAACTCGCCGTCAACCACCTTGGAGCTGGCTCCGTCGATGTCCCACTTGTGGCTCGTCGCCTCCGGATCCGAGAAGTCATCTGAGACGACCAGGCGCCACTCGCGCGCCCGCTCGGCCTCAGCTTTGGATTCCAGCGACTTGCGGCGCGACTCTTCCGTTTTCCGAGTCTGCTCGGCGGCTGCCTCTGCCTGACGCGAGATGGCGCTCTCGGCCAGGGCCTTGGTCGCATGCGCCTCGGACTGGAGCGCGGCGTCGCGCTGGGTCTGCAGGGACCACATGAATCCGACCGTGCTGCCGACCAGGGTGATCACGGAGAGGCACGCGGTGGCATAGGCGGCGCGATGACGGCGGACGCGCCGGACGCAGCGTTGCAGCCAGGTCGCCGGCCGCGCCCTGATGTTGTCGCCGGCGAGCCAGGCACGCAGATCGTCCGCCAGCGCGGCGGCGGAAACATAACGGCGTTCCGGCTGCTTCGCCAAACAGGTCAGACAAATGGTTTCCAGATCGCGGCTGACGTCGGGACTGATGCGGCGCGGCGCGATCGGTTCATCGTTGATCACCGCCTTGAGCACCTGCATGACATTTTCGCCGGTGAATGGCGGACGGCCGGTGAGCATCTCGTACAGCATCGCACCCAGGCTGTAGATGTCGGAGCACGGGCCGATCATGTCGAGCCTGCCTTCGGCCTGCTCAGGCGGCATGTAGGATGGCGTGCCCATCGCCTGACCGGTCTGGCTGAGGCTGGAGTCGCTGGTGGTGTCTTTGGCCAACCCGAAATCCATCACCAGCGGCTCGCCGAGACCCTTCCAGGGCCCGGACAGCGCCGACGATTCCGTAGGGTCTTCGCCCTGCTCATTGCGGACCTCGGCGCCCGGACCTGAACTCGATCCGCCACGGGTGCTGTCGAGCATGATGTTCGACGGTTTGAGATCGCGATGCACGACGCCCTGCTCATGGGCATAGTGCACCGCCCGGCAAATCTTCTCGAGCACGGTCGCCTTGTCCCGGTAGGTCAGTGCGCCCGCGCGCAGCGCTTCGGTGAGCGTGGAACCCTGGACCAGATCCATGACCAGGTATTGCCGGCCGGAGGCGTAGCCGACGTCGTACACGGGCACGATGTTGGCATGGCGCAGCCGCGCGGAGTGCTGCCCCTCGCGGCGGAAACGTTCGATCGCATCCGGTGAGGCGTTGCCGATCATGACTTTGAGTGCGACGTGGCGATCCAGGCGCTGGTCCACCGCCTCCCACACCGCCCCCATGCCGCCACGGCCGAGGAGGCGCAGCAGCGTATACGGCCCGAGTGTCCGCGTTTTCTTGAGCAATTCGGTGACGGGCGGAGTCGGGACCGTTTGCGCGGCCTGGGTCGAGGCCGCGGCGCCTGCCGCAGCGGGCCTCGCGGCGGCGGCCATCAGCGTGGGGTCGTTGTGGATACCAGGGCGCACCGGGACCACCCTGGTCGGATCTTCATTCAGCCCCGGACGCAGCCCGCCGTTCTCCCCCGAATTCATGTGCAAGGTGGGGTTGGTCATCGGGGGCTCACAATCCCTGATTGATACCCGGAATTCGCAGGCTCGCCAAGCCGTCAGCGAAGCTCTGGCGATGGTGGCAAGGATTCTGCCAAACGGCCCTGAGCCTTGGATCGCATCGCAGGATGGGAGCCTGCGGGTCGTCGCCGCTGCCGCACGCACCTCCGCGATTGTCCATCGATGATTTCTTCCGTCCATTTCACGCGCCGCTTGGCCAGCCTTGCTTTGTCACGTAACATAATAAAATGTAGTTACTTACATTCATTTTCTGGGGCATCAGGGTTTCGTGTGGGTCGGGTAGCTCGCTCCGATCGGCATGAGGTCGAGTCCACCGAGATGGAAGAGGATAGCTCGGCGGAAACGCTCACGGTTTCGAAATCCACAGGCCATGGC
>JACDGQ010000217.1 GCA_013821615.1 Planctomycetota bacterium | reverse complement strand
GCGGTGCTCCTCGCACTGCGCGACCAGCCCGCTCGGCCGGTGCCGGAAGCGCACCGACGACTCGGTCTTGTTGCGGTGCTGTCCCCCGGGGCTGTGCGTCGACGAGTTCGAGATCTCGCACTCCGCGATCAGGGCGGCATCGGCGACGGCGTAGCTGGGCATGGCGCAGTGGTAGGCCACACCTGCTCCCGGGCAAGCCGACCCTGGTGCAGCAGGCACGTCCACGTCGTCGCAGGTGATGGCGCGACGACGGCGCTGGAACGCGCGTTGCACGGATCCGCTGGGTCCCTACAGAGGCGTGCGGTCAGAACGTGGCCAGAGCGGAAACCATCGTGCGCCGACCATCACCCGCCGCCCTCCTCCGCCTGATCGTCATGGCCGCCGCCTGCCTGCACCTGGGCGCGGACGACGCCATCACCATCTTCGCCGCGGCCAGCACCACCGACACCCTGCAGGCGGCGGTGAAGGCCTATGAGTTGGACCAGCACGTGCACGTGGTGTGCAGCTTCGCCAGCTCGTCGCTGCTCGCCAAGCAGATCGAGCAGGGCGCGCCCGCCGACCTGTTCCTGTCGGCTGACGAGAAATGGATGGATTGGCTGGCGCAGCGGAAGGCGATCGCGGCCGCCTCGCGCGTCGACCTGCTTGCCAACAGCCTGGTGCTGATCGCCCCGGCCGGCACGGCGGTGGTGATCACCGTGGAAAAAGGCTTCGCCATCGGCGCCGCCTTCCGTGGGCGGCTGGCGATCGCCGACCCGACCAACGTGCCGGCGGGCATGTATGCCAAAGAAGCCTTCATCCGGTTGGGCTGGTGGGATGCGCTGGTCGGGCGTCTGGCGCCGGCCGCGGACGTGCGCGCCGCACTGCGCCTGGTCGAACTCGGCGAGGCGGATCTCGGCGTGGTCTACGCCACCGACATCCGCGGCGCTGCCAAGGTTGTGCAAGTGGCCGCGATCCCGCAGGACCTGCACGCGCCGATCCGCTACCCGCTGGCCCTGACCGCGACGGCCAAGCCGGCTGCCGCGGCCTTCGCCACCTGGCTGCAGGGCGCCGCAGCGCGCAAAATCTTCACTGCCGCCGGCTTCACCGTGCCGAGCGCGCCCGCGCCGTGATCGCGACCGTAGCATCCGACCGCGTCTTGCGTTGGTGACAGAGCTTTTTGCCGCCAAGACGCCAAGACGCCAAGGGTAGAGGAGTGGAGACGCTGAGGCTAGACCTCGAGATCCCCTTCACCTATCGCGGCCCACCATGCTTCGCGGCGGCCCTTGGCGTCTTTGCGGAAAGATATCCCGGAGCACTGACCTCACTGGTTCCTCGCCGTCCGAGGTGGAAGCTTTCCGTCCATCGCGGGGAAAGCGAAACTTGATCAAACAAGAGGAACGGAGAAACGGAGGAAGACAGGGAGTCAGTGAAAAAGCGAAATTGGGAAAAACGGCATCGCCATCTCTTGGCTGTCCTCCGTTCCTCCGTTCCTCTTGTTCGATCCCTTCTCTCCTGTTTTGATCAACGAGACCCGAGTATGCAATGGATCCACCACGAATGACTACGAACCACATCACTGCAGGGGCGGCGCCTGCCCGTTCTTCGCCGCGTTCCACCACATGCCCATCACCGGGTAGAAGGGCCCGTGGTCACCCATGTGCCCGGCGAGGGGCATGATCACCAGACGCTTGGGCGCAGTCAGCTGATTGATCATCGCGAACACTCCGGCCGGCGGGCAGGTGGTGTCGACCAGGCCCAGGCCGATCAGCGCCGGGCACTTCACGCGCTTGGCGAAGTTGACGACGTCGTAGTACGCGCTGGCGGTGACCAGTTTCTGGAGATTCGCGCCGGCCCATACCCAGTGCGGCCAGCCCGGCTCGCGGTGCAGCGCGGCGCCGTCCATGTCGCAGCCCGCCGGGACGTTGGCGGTGATGACGGTGACCGCGGGATGCAGCCCGGCGGTGACCACGGTCTGCAGGCCGCCCTGGCTGCCGCCCTCGACCAGCAGGGTCTTGTGGTTCCAGTCCGGGCGCTTCGCCAGATAGTCGGCGGCGCGGTAGCAGGACAAATACATGCGCAGGAAGTAGCTGGTCTCGCGGTCGTCGGCGCCGATCGACGCGTAGTTCTTGAGCGGCCCGTCGGCCTGCTGGGCGTAGAACTCCTTCGGCTGATCGACCGGCAGGTCGTGGGCGATGATGTTGAGCACCAGCCAGCCCTCCTTGGCGCGGTCGAGCGACCAGTGCTTCTCGAGCGGGTAGACGCCGGCGTACTGCACCTGCAGCAGCGCCGGACATGGCGCCTCGCCGTCAGGCCGCGCTACATACCCGTGGATCGACGTGCCGTGGATGTTGCCCATGGTGATCTTCCACAGCTTCACGCCGGCCACGTCGGACTCGACGGGCTCGAGCCGCGCATCGACCGGGACTTTCGCGAGCTCGGCGAGCTTGGCCTTCCAGAAGGCGTCGAAGTCCTTGGGTTCGGGCAGCGCGACCGGGATGTGTGTCCAGTCGTAGGCGGCGCCGCCGCAGGACGTCTTGCCGTCGTGCGGGATCTCGAGCAGCAGCGTGCCGGCCTGCGCGAGGGTGGCCTGGACCGTGGCCTTGCCGTCGGCGAAGGCCAGGACGCCCTTGGCGACCTCGACCGTGCCACCGGATTTCACCGTGTATTTCAGGTCAACTGGGGCCTGGTCCTTGGCGCTGACCGTCCATGTCACCGTGGCGCGGGCCGCATAGAGGCCGTCGGTGTGGTCGGGCGTGACGAGCAACTCGACCGCCGGCAGGGCGGCGGTCGCGACAACCAGCACGGCGAAGGCGTGGAGCAGGCGGATGGGCATGGGGACTCCGGAAGGGATGGCGTGAGGCACGAGGCTTGAGCAGATACGGCAAGGTCGTGCCGCGGTTGTTGCCGGGACCGGCTGATGGTGATCGCCACCGTGCCTGCGTTGGCCGGACGTCGCCGCGATGTCGCCGCTGCGCACACCGATATCATTGACGGGCTGACCACCCCACCGTGTCGCTCGCGTCCCAGCCCGCGGGGCCCGCGTCCAAGACGCCGGCCAGCGGCACGCCAGGATCGGGCACCCTCCACCGCCTGGGATCCCGCATGAAATCGCCCGTCCTGCTCGCCACGCTGCTCGTCCTGGCCGCCGGCCGCACGTCGCAGCTCGCCGCCACCGAGGGCGATCTCCTCGCCAGTGGCAATCTCGCCGCGTGGTGCGTGGTGCCCTTCGATCCGCGCAAGCGCGGCCCGGAAGAGCGCGCGCAGATGTTGGAGCGCCTGGGCATCACCAGGCTCGCCTACGACTGGCGTGAGGAGCACGTCGCGACCTTCGACGCCGAGATCACGGCGATGGCGCGGCACGGCATCGCCATCAGCGCGTGGTGGTACCCCGGCCACCGCCAGGAGGTGCTCGACGCCGCGCTGCGCCACGGCATCCATCCCCAGCTGTGGGTGGCCGGCGCGCCCGAGCCGCAGCCGAGCGCCCCGGGCGATCCGGCGCGCGTCGCGCGCGAGGCGGCGCGCATCCTGCCGCTGGCGCGTGACGCCGCGGCGATCGGCAGCCAGGTCGGACTGTACAACCACCGCGAACCGTGGTGCGAGGATCAGGACAACCAGCTCGCGGTGATCGAGCGCCTGCGCCAGGACGGCATCACGAATGTCGGCATGGTCTTCAACTTCCACCACTGGCGCGGCCCCCTCGCCGATTTCGCCGCGCGCTTCGCACGCATGCAGCCGCACCTGCTGGCGGTCAACCTCAACGGCATGCCCGCGGATTCCGCGCAATACCCGGCGGTGCGCTTCATCGGCACCGATGCAGCCGAACTGGCGATGCTGCGCGTGATCCGCGCGAGCGGCTGGCACGGCCCGATCGGCCTGCTGCATGAGCGCCCGTCCGTCGACGCCGAGATCAGCCTGGCCTGCAGCCTTGCGGGGCTGGCGTGGCTGCGCAAAGAACTGGACCAGCCGGGGTCGGGCGGGCCGCAGCCGACAGAGGCCGGGCTGCTAGCCGCTGCGAAGCACTGAGCACTGCCAGACTGGCCGTGGGTCAGCCCTGCACCGGCGATGCAGGATCCGTTGCCGCAATCAGGGACCGGATCCCCGCATCATTGCCGCCTGGCACGCGGCCCAGCACATTGCTGAACACGAAACCATCCCCGCGATAGAGCGTGCGTTCGACCCACAACGGCCTGCCGTCAGCGAGATAGCCGATGCCATGGACCTGCAGGGCCGCCGCGCCGCTGGGAACGCCAAGGTGCTGGGCCTCGCCCGCGGTGAGCGCCACGGATGAGATGGTCTGCCTGCAGCCGCTGATGGTCAGGTGCATGCGCCCGGTCCACAGCTGGTAGATGGAACTGCTGAGATCGGCGGCGTTCACCACCGGCATCGCGGCCAGCGGCACCCAGCGACGTTCGAGGATGAGCGGCTGGCGGTCGGCCAAACGCAGGCGCTCGATGGCCCAGATCGGTTCCTGCGCGGGTACGGCGAGGGCATCGGTGATGTCCGACGGGGCGTCGTCGGTTCTGGTCAGGCTCAGCACGACGGTCTCCGGCCGTTTGCCGGCGACCTGGGCACGGTCGGTGAAGCTGACCAGGGCGCCGAGATCGGAGCTGATGGGATGCTGGCGCAGGTAAGTGCCCATGCCCTTGCGGAATTCGAGCATGCCCTCCGAGACCAGGTTGGAGAGCGCCTTGTTGGCGGTCGCCCGGCTGACCGCGAAGCGCGCCGCGATCTCGCGTTCGGTCAGGAAGCGCTGACCGGGGAGGAATTCAGCGGATGCGACCAGGGAGCGGAGCAGCTGGTTGAGCTGCAGATAGACCGGGGCGCGGTTCAGGACGTCTTCCATGATTCACACGTTAGCGTGGCCTATCCAGCGAGCAAGATTCGATGATGGCTCACTAATATGATCATTATGACGCCATAGTAGTCAATTTTGGGCAAAATTTTTGCTCTTGCTTAAAGTCTTTGACCGGTGGCTTAGCCACCGTACAACCAGCCAGTGTCGTAAAAGGACCGCACCATGGGCACCCCTCAGCTCGCGCCTGCCACCCTGCCTGCGCCCGCGTCCATCGCGGCGGGCAAGCCGTTTCCGACGAGCGGCGCGCAGACGGCCCTGGTCTCACCCGTGGACGGCACCTCCCTGGGCACGCTCACCTCGGCTACCACTGAGGAGGTGGCGGCGGTGGTCCTCCAGGCGCAGGCCGCCTTCGCCAGCTGGGGTCAGACCCCGGTCAAGGAGCGCGTGCAGCCGCTCTTCCGTTTCAAGGAGCTGGTCGAACGCCACCTTGCCGAAATCGCGCGCATCGTCACGGCGGAGAGCGGCAAGACCGTCGCCGAAAGCGAGGCCGGCATCCGCAAAGGCCTGGAGGTCGTCGAGTACGCGACGTCGATGCCGCAGCTGATCGCCGGCGAGGTGCTCGAGGTCTCCGCCGGCGTCGACTGCCTGACGCGCCGCCATCCGCTGGGCGTGGTGGCCGGCATCACGCCCTTCAACTTCCCGGCCATGGTGCCGATGTGGATGTTCCCGCTCGCCATCGCCTGCGGGAACACCTTCATCCTCAAGCCCAGCGAGCAGGTGCCGCTGACGCCGGTGCGCCTGGCGGAACTGTTCCACGACGCGGGCCTGCCCAGCGGCGTCTTCAGCGTCGTCCAGGGCGATCGCACGACGGTCGAAGCGCTGCTTGATCATCCGCACGTCGCGGCCGCGGCCTTCGTCGGATCCACGCCGGTGGCGCGGGCGGTGCACCAGCGCGCGACCGCCAACGGCAAGCGCGTGCTGGCGCTCGGCGGCGCCAAGAACCACCTGGTGGTGATGCCCGACGCGGAGCCGGAAGCGACGGCCAGGAACATCGCGGCCTCGGCGTTCGGCTGCGCCGGTCAGCGCTGCATGGCCGCGAGCGTGCTCATCCTGGTCGGCGACTGCCAGCGGGTGCTGGATGGCGTGGTCGGGATCGCGACCCGGGCGCGTGTCGGCAGCGATGTCGGCGCGATCATCAACCAGCGCGCCCGCGCCCGCATCCTGGGC
>JACDGQ010000216.1 GCA_013821615.1 Planctomycetota bacterium | reverse complement strand
GGGCAGGCCCGATGGCTGCTACGTCGGGCCGACGGTCATCGATGGCGTCGCGCCCGACCACGAGACGGTGCGGGACGAGATCTTCGGACCGGTGCTCAGCGTGCTGCGCGTCGCCACCCTCGATGACGCCATCGCCCTCGAGAACGCTTCGCCCTACGGCAACGCCGCGGCGCTGTTCACCTCGTCGGGTGCCGCCGCCGCGCATTTCGAGCAGCACGTGCACGCCGGCATGGTCGGCATCAACATCGGCGTGCCGGTGCCGCGCGAACCCTTCGCCTTCGGCGGCTGGAACGACAGCCGCTTCGGCATCGGCGACATCACCGGCCGCGATGCCATCGGCTTCTGGACCAAGACGCGCAAGATCACACGCAAGTGGACGGCCAGCGCCGCCCGCAACTGGATGAGCTGAGCCCCCCTCACCGACTGCCCCGGGAAACACCATGCACGCCGTCGTCTATCGCGCCAAAGAAGACTTCCGTCTCGAAGAGGTCGCGACGCCCACCCTGGGCGCCGGCGAACTGCTGGTGCAGGTCGAAGCAGTCACCGTGTGCGGCGTGGACCTGCGCACCTTCCGCCACGGCGATGCGAAGATCGCCCCGCCGCGCATCCTGGGCCACGAGTTCTGCGGCCGGGTGGTGGAAAGCGCCGCCAGCGATGCGTCCGTGCAGATCGGCGACCGCGTGGTGATGTACATCGTCATGGCCTGCGGCAGCTGCCGCTACTGCCGCGATGGACGGGCGAACCTCTGTCTGACGCGTTCCACGATGAGCTACCAGCACGACGGGGCCTTCGCCCAGTACGTGCGCATCCCGGCCGCCGGCCGGCGGCAGCTCTACAAGGTCCCGGATCACGTCCCGGCGACGCACGCGGCGCTGTGCGAACCGCTCGCGTGCGTGCTGAACGCGCATTCGCGCATGGCGATCGGCTTCCGCGACGAGGTGGTGGTGATGGGTGCCGGTCCCATCGGCGTCATGCACGCCGTCGCCGCGCGCGAACGGGGGGCGCGCACGGTGATCCTCTGCGACGTCAGCGCGCAGCGCCTGGCGCTCTGCGAACGCTTCGGTTTCGACCACTACATCCCGGTGCGCGAGCAGGCGCACCTCGACGAGATCAAGCGCCTCACGGACGGTTATGGTCCGTCGGTGGTCATCGTCGCCGTCGGCGCCGCACAGGCCCAGGCCGATGCGCTGGAGATGGCGGCCAAGGGCGCGCGCGTGGAATTCTTCGGGGGCCTGCCCAAGTCCAAGCCGACGGCGACGCTCAACACCAATCACCTGCATTACAAGGAGCTGCTGGTGTCCGGCAGCTACAGCGAGAAGCCCAGCGACTTCGAGGCGGCGCAGGCCCTGGTGTTCTCGGGGCGCTTCCCGGCCGCGAAGCTGGTCACGCATGAGCTGTCGCTGGAGCGCATGACCGACGCCTTCGCGCTGATGGAGCAGGGCAGCGCGCTCAAGGTCTGCATCACCCCCACCGTCTGAGCCCGAGGTCGCACCGTGCATCCAGCTCCGCATCCCGACGTCAGCGCGCTACCCCGCGCCGATCTGATCATCGCCGGTCGCGCCACCACGGCCAGCGCCGCGCAGCACGGCGAGGTGCGCTCGCCCGCCACCGGCGAGGTGGTGGGCACCTTCGCCTGGGCCGCCCCGGAACAGGTCGAGGCGGCGGTGCAGGCGGCGGAGCGCTCCTGGCGCATCTGGGCCAGGGTGCCCGCCCACGAACGCGAAACGGTGATCCGCAGAGCCACCGCCCACGCCCGCACGCAGGCGGATCGCATCGGCCGGCTGATGGCGCTGGAACAGGGCAAGCCGTACGCCCAGTCGCGCGCCGAAGTCACCGGCGCGTGCGATGTCATCGACTTCTACGCCACCGAGGCGCCGCGCATCGCCGGCGAGATCAACCAGACCGAGAAGGCGAGCCTGCGCAGCTGGGTCATCCGCCAGCCCGTGGGCGTGGTGGCCGCGATCACGCCCTGGAACTATCCGGTGGCCCTTCTGGCGTGGAAATTGGGGCCGGCCCTGGCGGCCGGCTGCAGCATGGTGGTCAAGCCGAACTGCGTGACGCCGCTGTCGCCGGTCGCGTTCTGCCAGGCGCTGGTCGACGGTGGCCTGCCAGCCGGGCTGATCAGCGCGCTGGTCGGCGATGATCTCGCTATCGGCACGGCGCTGGTCGCGCATCCCTTGGTCGCCAAGGTCGCCTTCACCGGCTCCACCAGCACCGGCAAGGCGATCATGCGCGCCGCCGGCCCGCTGCTGAAGAAGATCACGCTGGAACTGGGCGGGCACTGTCCCGCGATCGTGTGCCCGGACGCGGACCTGCCCGCAGCGGCGAAGGCGATCGCCTACAAGGCCTTCCGCAACATGGGGCAGAGCTGCTCGTCGATCAACCGCATCTACGCCCACGCCAGCATCCACGATGCGCTGGTCGAGTTGGTCGCAGCCGAAGGCCGGACCATGACCATCGGCGACGGCCTGGTGCCGCCGGACAGCGACCTCGGACCGATGACCACGGCGACGGCGCTGGCCAAGGTGCGGACGCACGTCGCCGATGCCCTCGCCAAGGGTGCGCGCCTGGTCAGCGGCGGCGACGCTCCACCCGGGCGTGCGGGTGTCGGCAATTTCTACATGCCGACCGTGCTGACCGGATGCACGCACGAGATGCTGGTGATGCGCGACGAGACCTTCGGACCGGTGGCGCCGTTCATGACCTACCAGGATCCGGAAGACGCGCTGCGCTGGGCCAATGACAGCGACTACGGGCTGTGCGCCTTCGTCTTCACGCGCGATCTGAAGCAGACCGTGCAGCTCAGCGAGCGCCTGGAAACGGGCACGGTCTGCGTCAACCACGTCGGCGTCAATACCGCCTACGGCCCGTACGAAGGCTGGAAGAACAGCGGTTTCGGCGTCGAGTTGGGACGCGATGCAATGGGCGAATATCTGAAGCGCAAGCACATCAAAATCGATCTGGGCTGAAAGCATCGCCATGCTGCTCGATCCCCTGCAGGCCCGTGCCGTCTACGATCTCGCCGCCCGCGAACGCTTCGCCATCCTGGCGGTGAACGCGGACAGCCCGGCGTGCATCGTCGATGTGCTGGAGGCCGCGCGTCTGGCGCAGGCACCGGTGATCGTCGAGACCAGCCTGTGGCAGCTGAAAGGCCACAGCTTCGGAGCGGGCGACGCGCTGCGCGGCCTGGCCCGCTACCTCGCTGACATCAGCGTCTTGGCGGAGGATCCGGCCTACGCCGACGTGCCGGTGATCTTCCACACCGATCACATCAAGGGACCGGAGACGGTGCGCATCATCAGCGCTGCCATCAGCGGCCTGCCGCTGCGCAACCAGGGCAGCACGGCGATCCTGCGCGCCTCGAGCATCTCGCTGGACGCCAGCGAACTGAGCGAGGAGCAGAACATCGACACCCTGGCGGCGCTGATCCGGCACGCCCAGGCCCACGGCGTGCCCGTGACCTGCGAGATGGAGGCCGGGGTCGATGACGGCATCACCGAAACCGCGGTGATCGCGCGCCTGGTCGGCGGCCTGGAACGCCGCCATCCCGGCCACCTCGCGCTCTTCGCGCCGGGCATCGGCAGCCAGCATGGCTTCAGCGCCGGCGGCTTCCCCACCTTCTCACCCGCCGCAGTGGGCAGAGCCAAGCAGATCATCGAGGAGATCTGCGGCCGCCCCATGGGCGTGGCCCTGCACGGCTCGACGGGCCTGGGCGAGGAGCAGATCCGCGCGGCTGTCGCGGCGGGCGTGACGAAGGTCAACTGGTCGAGCGAATCGCTGCTGGTCCGCGCGACGGCGGCGCGCGGCTATTGGCGCGACCATGGCGAAGACATCGACCCGCAGCAGCGTGCGTTCAAAGCCACGGCGATGGATAACGGCGTACAGAGCGCAGTGTCCCAGGCCTACGTGCCCGTGGTCCGCGCCCGCATGGCCGCAGTGGGCGCGACCGCACGTGGCCCGCAATGCCTGCACGCGGCGCGCGCGTGCGCAGCGCTGGCAGGTGCGGCGCCATGAGCTGCGCTGCGGTCGTCGGCACCGGCTTCATCGCCCCGGTGCACGTCGAGGCGCTGCGCCGCCTCGGCATCGGCGTCGCCGGGATCCTGGGCAGCGACCAGGCCAAGTCCGGGCGCGCACGCGCCGCCCTGGGCCTGCCGCGCGCCTATCGGGATCTCGACGAACTGCTGGCGGATGGAACAGTGTCGGTGGTCCACCTCGCGGTCCCCAACATCCTGCACTACGAGCTCTGCTGCCGGGCCCTGGGCGCGGGCAAGCACGTGCTGTGCGAAAAACCCCTGGCCATGGACGTGCGCCAATCCGCCGACCTGGTGGCGCGCGCCGCGGCCAGCGGCCTGCACGCCGGGGTGTGCTACAACGTGCGCTATTATCCGCTCAACCTGCACGCGCGGCACCTGCTGCGCAGCGGCGAGCTGGGCCGCATCCTGTCCGTGCACGGCAGCTACACCCAGGACTGGCTGCTGAAATCGAGCGACTACAACTGGCGGGTCCTGGCCGACCAGGGCGGCGAGCTGCGCGCCGTCGCCGACATCGGCACGCATTGGCTCGATCTGGTCAGCGCCCTCACCGGGCTCGAGATCGAGAGCGTGGTGGCCGACCTGCACACCGTGCATCCCCGCCGCAGCCGGCCGCCCGGCAAGGTCGCCTCGTTCGCGCCCGGCACGGCGCAGACCGCTGTCGACACCGTGGCCATCACCACCGAGGACTGCGGCAATGTCCTGATGCGCCTGTCCGGCGGCGTGCCCGGCTCGCTGTTCGTCTCGCAGGTGGCCGCCGGGCGGAAGAACTGCCTGCGCTACGAGATCGCCGCCGAACACGGCAACCTCGCCTGGAACAGCGAAACGCCGGAGGAGCTGTGGATCGGCCGCCGCGATGGGCCAAGCCAGCACCTGCTGCGCGACCCGGCGCTGCTCGCGCCGATCGCCGCCGTGCACGCCAACCACCCCGGTGGCCACGTGGAGGGCTTTCCCGACACCTTCAAGCAGTGCTTCCGGGCCTTCTACGACGCGGTGGCGGGGCGCGCGGTGGCAGGTGGCCCCGGATATCCGACCTTCGCCGATGGCCACCGCGAGATCGCGCTCTGCGACGCCATCCTCGCCAGCCACCGCACGCGACGCTGGGCCGCCGTCTGATCCCGATCCCTCCGCCCGTCAGGAGCCACGCCATGCAGCTCGGATTCGTCAGCGCCGTCCTTCCCGATCTGGACCTCGACCAGGTGCTCACGGTCGCCGCCGCGCACGGCTACGGCTGCGTCGAGGTCATGTGCTGGCCCCGCGGGCGCGCCGAGCGGCGCTATGCCGGGGTCACGCACATCGATGTCGATGCCTTGGACGATGCCGCCGTGGCGCGCATCCGCGAGCAGCAGGCGCGCCACGGCGTGGCGATCAGCGCCCTGGGCTACTACCCCAATCCGCTGTCCCCCGACGCCACGGAGGCGCGCACCTGCGTCGCCCACCTGCGCATGGTCATGCGCGCGGCGCAGCGCCTCGGCATCCCGCTGGTCAGCACCTTCGTCGGGCGCGACTGGCGCGCCTCGGTGGACGACAACTGGCCGCGCTTCCTGGAGGTCTGGCGGCCGCTCGTCGCCGAGGCCGGCGCGCTCGGCCTGCGCCTGTGCATCGAGAACTGCCCGATGCTGTTCACCGCCGACGAATGGCCGGGCGGCAAGAACCTCGCCGCGGGCCCCGCGATCTGGCGACGCATGTTCGAGGACATCCCGGACCCCTGCTTCGGGCTCACCTACGATCCGTCGCACCTGGTGTGGCAGCGCATCGACCACGTCGCGCCCGTGCGGGAATTCGCCGCGCGCATCCACCACGTCCACGCCAAGGACGTGCGCGTCGACCACGCCCGCCTGGCCGCATGCGGCATCCTGGCCACGCCGCTCACCTACCACCAGCCGGTGCTGCCCGGCCGCGGCGACATCGCCTGGCCGCGCTTCGTCGACGAGCTGGCGGCGACCGGCTATGACCGTGCGGTGTGCGTCGAGGTCGAGGAC
>JACDGQ010000215.1 GCA_013821615.1 Planctomycetota bacterium | reverse complement strand
TTCGCACTTCGCACTTCGCACTTCGCACTTCGCACTTCGCACTTCGCACTTCGCACTTCGCACTTCGCACTTCGCACTTCGCACTTCGCACTTCGCACTTCGCACTTCGCACTTCGCACGCCCCCCTCCCCTCAGCCCTCGTTCCCCACCGCCGTCAGACCCACCTCGGTGTCCGAGCCCGTCTTGGTGTGGTGCTTGTACGCTGCGCCGAGGAAGCCGCGGAAGAGTGGGTGCGGCTCGACCGGGCTCGACTTGAACTCGGGGTGGGCCTGGGTGGCGATGAAGAACGGGTGGCCCTTCAGCTCGATGATCTCGACCAGCGAGGCCTCGGGCTTGGCCGGGTCAGGGATGTAGACGCCGGTGAACTGCATGCCCGCGGCCTCGAAGGCGGCGCGGTGCGCGTTGTTGAATTCGTAGCGGTGGCGGTGACGTTCCATCACCACATCGGCGCCACCGTAGAGCTTGCCGGTGCGGCTGGTCTTCTTGGTCAGCGTGCACGGGTACGAGCCCAGCCGCATGGTGCCGCCCAGGTTGCCGGCCGCGACCACGTCCTTCTGCGACTCCATCACCACGATGATCGGATAGGCGGTCTTCTCGTTCATCTCGGTGGAGTTGGCGTCCGCCCAGCCCAGCACATTGCGCGCGAACTCGATCGAGGCCGCCTGCATGCCCAGGCACAGGCCGAGGTAGGGCAGGCCGGTCTCGCGCGCGTAACGGATGGCGCGCAGCTTGCCCTCGAAGCCGCGCTTGCCGAAGCCGCCCGGGACCAGGATGCCGTCGACGCCGCGCAGCTTCTCCTGCCAGTCCGGGTCCTTCTCCAGCGACTCGGATTCGATGCGCACGATGTTGGCCTTCAGCAGGTGGCTGTAGGCGGCGTGGTCCACCGACTCGGTGACCGACTTGTAGGCATCCTGGTGGTCGATGTACTTGCCGACCATGGCGATGGTGACGGTGTCCTTGGGTCGGCGGATGTGCTGCACCATCAGGTCCCAGGCCTTCATGTCGCACTCGCGTACGGCCAGCCCGAGGCGCTTGCACACCAGCGTGTGGACGTCCTGCCGCTCCAGCACCTGCGGCACCTCGTAGATGGTGGTCGGCACGTCGGGCAGGTCGATGACCTTGTCCTGGTCGACGTTGCAGAACAGCGCGAGCTTCTCCTTCACGCCCTTGGACAGCGGCTTCTCGGCGCGGCACATCAGGAAGTCCGGCACGATGCCGATCTCGCGCAGCTTCTGCACGCTGTGCTGCGCGGGCTTGGTCTTGATCTCGCCCGCGGCCTTGATGAAGGGGATGTAGACGAGGTGGATGAACAGCACGTAGTCGCGCCCGACCTCGTGGCGCATCTGGCGCACCGCCTCCATGAAGGGCAGGCCCTCGATGTCGCCGACCGTGCCGCCGACCTCGCTGATCACCACGTCGACGTCGGGGCCGGCGAGGCTGCGGATATGCGACTTGATCTCGTCGGTGACGTGGGGCACCACCTGCACGGTGCCGCCATTGTACTTGCCGGCGCGCTCCTTCTGGATGACCGACTGGTAGATCTTGCCGCTGGTCACCGTCGAATTCCGGGTGCACGGCACGCCCAGGAAGCGCTCGTAGTGGCCGAGGTCGAGGTCGGTCTCCGCGCCGTCGTCGGTGACGTAGACCTCGCCGTGCTGGAACGGGTTCATGGTGCCCGGGTCGACGTTCAGGTAGGGATCCAGCTTCTGGATGCGCACCCGGTAGCCCATGGTGATCAGCAGCCGCCCGAGCGACGCCGCGGCGATGCCCTTGCCGAGCGACGAGACCACGCCTCCGGTGATGAAGATGTGGCGGGTGGGGCCGTCGCGTTTGGGCGTGGTGGTCATGGCAGCGATCGGGGGGACGGGGTGGGGGCGAGGCGGGACAGGAAGGCGTCGTAGTCGGCGCGCACATCGACACCGGCGACGGCGCTGGGCACCACGGCGCAGGCGATGCCGATGCCGGCCTCCAGCGCGCGCAGCTGCTCGAGCTTCTCGAGCTGCTCGAGCCGGCTTGCCGGCAGGCGCGCATAGCCGAGCAGCACCTCGCGGCGGTAGGCGTAGATGCCCAGGTGGCGGTGGCAGAGCGCGGCCGGCGCGCCGCGGTCGCGGTCGTACGGTGCCGGACTGCGCGTGAACCACAGCGCCCGTTCGCCACCGGCCAGCACCACCTTGACGTTGTTGGGGTTGCGCTGCTCCGCCTCACCGCCAGCTACCGCCAGCGTCGCCATGCCCGCCCAGGGATGGCGGGCGAGCAGCCCCGCGACCAGGCGGATGTGCTCCGGCTCCATCTCGGGCTCGTCGCCCTGGACATTGACGATGATGTCCGCCGTGAGAGTCGCCGCGACCTCGGCGATGCGGTCCGTGCCGGACTGGTGGTCGATGCGCGTGAGCCGGGCCGCCACCCCGGTGCCGCGCACCGCCGCGACCAGCGCGTCGTCGTCGGCGCACACCGTCACCGCGGCCGCGCCGAAGGCCTTCGCCGCCTGGCGCGCAGCGGTGGCGATCAGCGGCTCGCCATGCTCCGCAAGCAGGAGCTTTTCGGGCAGGCGGGTGGAGGCGCGGCGGGCAGGGATGAGGACGGCGACGGCTGCCGGCGTGGAGGGCTGCAAGCGCGCCACCCTAGGCCATGGTTGAGGCAGTCAATGAGCTGTGATTCAGCAGTGGAGGCGGGAGGGGGAAGGGGACGGCAAGAGGGGCGAAGGGGACAGCAGGAGGGGGAAGGGCGGAGGGGCGAGGGGGATGATCACGGCATGGCCGTGAGCTGCGGCAAGGCCAAGGGCGCGACGTGCTTGAGGTGGCTGTCCCTTCTCTCCTTCCCCCTCCTGCCGTCCCCTTCTCCCCTCGTTTTCCCTCCCCCCTTGCCCCTCCCCGCTGCCCCCGACCATGCCGCCCATGACCGATCTCGTCGAACAGGTGCGCAACGCTCTCGCCACGGTGCAGGATCCGGACCTGCACCAGGACCTGGTCGCCCTCAACATGATCCGCGAGATCAGCGTGGTCGACGGCGTGGCGCGCTTCCAGCTGGTGCTGACCACCGGCGCCTGCCCGGTGAAGCAGCAGCTCGAGGACCAGTGCCGGGCGGCGGCCTGTGCGGTGCCGGGGGTCGCGAGCGCGGAAATCGCGGTCAGCGCCGAAGTGCCCAAGCGTTCGGCGCGTGCGGAGGTGCTGCCCGGCGTGCGCCACCTGATTGGCGTCGGCTCGGGCAAGGGCGGGGTGGGCAAGAGCACGGTCACCGTCAACCTCGCCTGCGCGCTGGCGGCGACGGGCGCGCGCGTCGGTCTGCTCGACGCCGACATTTATGGCCCCTCAGTACCGCTGATGATGGGCATCAACAAGCAGCCCTACGTCATCGACAAGAAGATGGTGCCGCTCGAGCGCCACGGCGTGAAGATCATCTCGATGGGCTTCCTGCTCGAGGCCAAGCAGGCGGTGATGCTGCGTGGACCGATGGTCGGCAAGGCGGTCGAGCAGCTGGTCACCGACGTGCGCTGGGGCGAGCTCGACTACCTGCTCATCGACCTGCCGCCGGGCACCGGCGACGTGCAGATGAGCCTGGCCCAGACCGTGCCGCTGGCCGGGGTGGTGGTGGTCTCGACGCCGCAGGCGGTGGCCCTGGCCGATGCGCGGCGCAGCGTGGCGATGTTCGACAAGCTCAACATCGCGATCTTCGGCATCGTCGAGAACATGAGCGAGTTCGTCTGCCCCAGCTGCGGCCACGTCGAGGCGATCTTCGGTTCCGGCGGGGTCGAGAAGGAGGCCCTCGAGCTCGAGGTGCCCTTCCTCGGTCGCATCCCGCTCGAACCGGGCGTGCGCATCGCCGGCGACGACGGCACCCCGGTGGTGCTGGCCGCCCCGCAAAGCCGCAGCGCAGCGGCCTTCACCACGCTGGCGGGGAAGGTGGCGCAGCAGGCGAGCATCTACGCATTGGAGGGGTAGGGGAGGTCGGCTGCGCGAGACGCGAGAAAAGCGCGGGGAGGGCGTGGCGTGAATGGGAGCAGACCGTGGGTGAGCGGATGAAGTCGCCGGAGACGTTGCGTGATGCAGCGGTTTCATGGCGTGATATCCGGCGAGGCCAAGCTTGACGCTCACGCCTATGCCTTTATAAGAAAAGATGAGTTCAGCGTGATGATACCTCGCTGATAGGCGTTAACAGTCGGTGAAGTCCTGGAGATGCACGCGGCTGCACTGCGCTGCAAGCTTGCATCCTGCGCGCTGAACGCTTCTGGCAATGACCGCGATCCCCACGGTGGAAACCGCGGGTGCGCGTGCCCCCCAGACGTCGGGCTGTCGTGAAACTGTGGGCTGCCCGGGGATTTTCCGCACTCTGCGCGGGAAACTCATGCTTGCACGGCTGACGTTTACCTTAATGCGCGGGCGGATGCAGGGGGTGCTGCCGGCCCTGCTGCTCGACAGAGCATCAAGGTCATGCTTGACCTTGTCGTGTGATCCTCCATAAGTCGGGACAAGCGCCGGCAGTCCGGCAATGGAGGTTGATATGACATCATATCCCTGTCCGGGATGCAGCTCCTGCCTGGATCGCGGCAAGACCACGTGCCTGTGGTGCGGCGCCAAGCTCACCCAAGGGCGCCTGCCGTCCGCGCGCGAGCGTTACGAGACCTCGCCCGAAGCCCGCCAGGCCCGGCTGCAGGCGATCGAGGATGCGCGTCGTGACCCGGACGACATCGATCGCCGCGTCTGCGCGGCCATCTCCGAGCACCTCAAGGCGCTTGACGAGTTCACCCACGATTATCTCGTCCAGTTCACCGGCTTGAACGCCTGCGCGGTGAAGCACGCCCTGATCCGCCTCTCCAAGCGCGGCCTGGTGCAGATCACCGGCCAGGTGCGGATCCGCTCCAACCGCTTCCGCGAGAAATGGCAGGTGCTGCTGCCCATCCTCCAGATCGTCCCCGTCCCGATCCCCGGTCCCGGCACCGTCCGCCTCCAGCGCCAGGCGAACCGCCCCGCGCCGCTGGTGCCTGCAACCACCGCGGCGGAGAGCGATGATGCGCTGGCGGCCGAGGCCCTGGAGCAGGAGGCGGACGATTCCGGATGGTGATCGTACGGTATCGGCGCGGGGGGTGCCCGGTCACTGCTATCAATCTCGGCCACGGGTCCTTCAGGATTGAAACGCAGAGGCGCAGCGCTGAACATCTCGCGCCGCAGCGAACGACCTTGCGGATTATGAGGACCGCCGCCCTCCGCCCGCTTCCGCGCTTCGAGGGACGACCGTGAGCCGCTGGGCGTGGAAGCCAGGCCTCTGGCGCACCGCGCCCGTGGAGCGGACGCCTGACGCGAGACGCGTCTCGCATCTACGCCAGCAGCCCCGCGCTCTGCGCCGCCAGGATCCTGCCCGCCTGCTCCAGCAGCAGCTTCTTGCGCCCCTGCGCCAGCTTGCGGAAGACGCGCATCAGGCGCTGCTCCTCATCCGCCACGCGTTCCGCCTCGCTGGGCATGGACTGGCGGGCGAAGCTCTCGCGGTCGAGGCTCAGCAGCCGGCGCAGGCGCTCGCGGCCGTCAGGGCGCAGCTCGCAGGTGCCCTCGCGCAGCAGGCGCTCGATCTCGCGGCGCGGCACGCCGGTGCGCTGGGCGATCACCGCGAGCGGCACGCGCTGGCGACGCACCAGCTGCAGCAGGGCCTCCTGCACGCCGGTCACCGGCACGATGCCGTCCAGCTGGTGGCGGTGCGGCTTGAAGGTGGTGGCGAGAGCGCGGGAGGCGGTGTCATAGGCGACGCGGTCGAGGCGCAGCGCGCGCATCAGCTCGCTGCGCACTTCCTCGCGGCGCGGCACCACGCCGCCGTCGAGCAGGCCGCGCAGGGCCTCGCGGCTGAGCCCGTGCCCCTCGCCCCACGCGTAGGGCGTGACGCCGGCGCGCGCCGCGGCGTCGAAGACCAGCTGGCGCAGCGGCGCGAGCGGGCGGTCGCTGCGCATGCGTGCGCCGCTCGCCTGGCGGTGCAGGTGCTGCGCGTAGAGCGCCTGTTCCCACTCGCCGTCGCTGCAGCGCAGCTCGCGGTAGAGCGCGTCC
>JACDGQ010000214.1 GCA_013821615.1 Planctomycetota bacterium | reverse complement strand
TCGCGGGAGAGGACCTCGCCGTGCTCGTACAGCCAGGCGAGCCGCGCGCCGTCATCGGACGGCAGGCGGTAGTCGAGCAGCTCCATCCCGGCCGAAATCCGCGCGTCGATCGCGTCGCGCAGCGCCGGCAGCCCGTCGCCGGTGATCGCCGAGACGGCCACCGTGCCCTCCCGCGCCGGAACGCGGTCGGGCCCGCCGAGCAGGTCCGCCTTGTTCAGCACCTCGATCGTGCGCGACGGCCAGCGCTCGTCGAGCGCGCGCGCCAGCGCCATGCCGCCCGCCACCGGCGCGAGCAGGCCGAGGATGGCCTTGAGCAGGGTGCTCTTGCCCGCGCCGTTCGGCCCGATGACGTACCACGATTCGCCGGGCATGATGCGGAAGCCGACCCCGGTCAGGATGGCGCTCCCGCCGTAGGCGAGCGCGACGTCCTTGGCCGTGACCAGCGGCAGCACCGCCGCGTCGGCAGTTGCGGAGAACAGGCTCATTTGCCCGATCCCGCCACGTCCTTGCCCAGCCCCAGTCCGGCCGCCAGGGCCGTGACGTTGCTGTCGATCAGCGCCAGCCAGTCCGTCGCCCCGGGCAGCGCTCCCACCTGATGGGCGAGGTGCACGACCGGCAACCCGGTCTGCTCCGCCACCAGGGTCGCGTGCCGCGGATCGAAGTACGGGACGGTGATGATCGCTTTCACGCCTTGGGCCTTGGCGAGCCCGATGATCTCCGCGAGGTGGCGGGTGGTCGGCGGTACTCCCGGCTTGGGCTCGAGGAAACCGACGATGGTGAAGCCGAAGCGCCGCGCCACATAGGGCCACAGGTCATGGTCAGCGATCAGCGCCGCCCCCAGCGCCGGCCGCAAGCGCCCCAGCCATCCGCCCAGGTCGTGGGCGTCGCCGATCGCCATCGCCAGGCTGTCGCGTTCGAGCGCGGTCACCGCCGCTGCGTCGCCGATGCGCGTGACCACCGCGTCGCCCAGCAGGCGGTGCGCCACGTCCAGCGCGAAGGCGTGATAGCGCATGGCCATGGCGCCGGCCAGCTCCGGGCGCAGCTCGCCCAGCCGCTGCGCCAGCGCCTTGGCGACCTGCACTCCGCACACCGGATCGGTGAGGAAGTGCGGATTGCCTCCGGGATGGACGTCGCCGTGCGAGCGATCGACCGCGCCGCCCGGGACCCCCAGCAAGCGCACCGCGCTGGCAGCCTCGAAATAGCCCGGCTGGCCAGGCGCGAGCGCGGCGTTGCGCGATTGCGTGAGGACTACCGGCAGCCAACCGATCTCCAGTTCGACGCCGACCGAGACCACCAGGTCGGCCCTGGACAGCGCCTTGGCGAAACCCGGCCGTGGATCGACGAAGTGCGGATCGTCGCCGCCGCGCGCGAAGACCGTGACGGTGACCGCGTCGCCGCCGACCGCGGTCACCAGCCCCCCGAGGTCCGGAACCGTGGCGCAGACGCGCAGCGGCTCGGCCGTTGCGGCCGTGGTCAGTGCGCCTGCCGCCAGAGCACAGGCGACCGTAAGCAGGAGGTGAGGAAGGGTGTTCATGGTGGTGCTCCTCAGAACACGTGCGCGGGGTGGGTGCCGATCAGGAATTCCGCGCCGAGCCAGACGCTGTGCTCCACGCGCTCGAGCCGTGCGGCATGATCCTGGTCGTACTGCAGGCGGAAATGCGCGAACTCGCTCGGCTGCCAGCTCAGCAGCGCCGCGTAACGCGTGCGGTCGTCGCGCAGCGGGTCGCCGCCGCGCCCACCCACCGTGGTGACCGTGCCGCCGGTGCCGTTGTCGACGGTGACGATGTCGCTGCCGCTGCCGGTGCAGTATTCGCCGCGCAGGCCCGCGGCCCAGCCGGGGTGGAAACCCCAGATGATCTGCGCGACCCAACCACGATCGCGCAGGGTCTCCCGCCCGGCCTGGCCGACCACGCCCAGCGTGCTGTCGACCAGGTCGACGGCGCCGGCCTGGTAGGCGCGTTCGATGTACTCGGTCTCGATCAGGACGAAGGGCCAGCCGCGCTCGCCGCCCGCCGGATGCCAGCGGTAGGCGATATCGGCGCCCCAGATGGTGGTGCGGGTGTCGTCGCCCGCGGCGTTGCTCGCGCCCGCCGCCGACACGCCGGCCTTGATGATGCCGTCGCCGACATCGAGTGCGTTCACCCAGCGCGCGTTCACCAGCATGTCACCAAGGCTGCGCGTGCCGCGCGCATGGAAGGGGCGGCCACCCGCGGCCCCCACGTCGGGTGATGAGAGGTAGCTCGGCGAGGTCTCGCCATTCGCATCCTGGATGCCGACGATCGCTTCCGACAACCATGCCGTCGGTAGGCTCCACAGGAGCCGCGCACCGGGGCTGCGCTGGCCGTCGCCCCCGAAGACGCGGGTCAGGATGATGGGCTGGTCGATGAACTGCCAGGCGTGGGGATGCGTGGGATTGAAGCGGCCGAATTCGGTGAGGTATTGACCGACCTTGAGTTCCAGCCCCGCGGGCAGCGAGGTGCTGCGCGCATAGGCCTCCTCAAGCTCCACGCTGGTGGTCCCGTCGGGTTCGTTCCGGAAGGCGATCAGGTGCATCTCGGCGGTGAAGAACGGATCGACCGCGCCGCCCAGGCTAAGCTCGGCATTCTGGAAGGTGAAGCCGCGGCGCTTGGGATCGTGGCCGCCGCCCTGCAGGGTCGGGATCAGCGCGTCATTCGCGGTCGAGGTCCCTGCGGTCGAGATGATGTCCAGGGACAGATCGATGAGCCGCAGCGGTGAGGGCGGCGCGGATGGCGCCTGCGCCTGGCGTTGCTCGACGGCGTCGAGGCGCGCTGCGAGCTCGGCACTCTGCCGCATTAGCTCGTCGAGCCTGGTCTGGGTGGTGGGGACGTCCTCGGCCGACAGGGCCGCGACGAACAGGAGGAGGCCACCGGTGGTGGCATGGCGTGAGCGCATGGGAGATCCGTGGAGTAGCGCCGGCAGCGCGGCTCGGAGGCGGCGGCGGCGTGGTGGAGCGACGCGCGCGCCCGGGAGGCGGGGCACGGCGTCGCCACCGGCTCCAGCCGATGGATGCGCGCAGTGGCCCGCAGCCCGGGTCAGGCTGGCGGCGGTCCCCGTGCGGAGATGCCCGTGACGTCTGGTCGTCCGCGGACTTGGCGGATCAGCCAGCGCAGGCTCGCCACCGGTTCGTTGCCACTGACGCAGGTGCCGCCCGCAGGCGTGGGCAGGGCGATGTCTCCGCTGACCTGCAGCTGGTGGCAGATCGGGCAGCCGGCCTCCTCATCCAGGTCGCCTGCGCGCGTGCTGAGCGCCGGATCGCCGTGCTGACCGCATGACGCCGGCGTGCTGCTGGAAGCGGGGTGCGCGCCGTGCGCGAGCAGCTGGTGGAGGCCTGGCAGCAGGCCGTGCACCGCCACCAGCAGCGCCAGCGCGGCGCCGAGCAGGCTGGGCCAGCGGCAGAGGATGGTCAGGAGGGGCGCGCGACGCGACATGGACGCGGTCACGCTAGTAGCGGCCGGTTACCAGGGCAAGTCCGATGTCCCAGATCCCGGTCCGCGCGTGCTGACCGGGCCCCCGACCTCGACTTCAGGCCTGCTTCGCCCTCTTCACCAAGGTGAACTCCGGCAGCTTGATCAATTCTCCTCCCTTCATCGCCGACTCGTGCGCGAGGATGCCCACGCAGGTCCAGTTCGCGGACTGGCGCGCGTTCGGATACGGCTCGCGACCTTCATTCAGGGCCGAGACGAACTCGTGCACCAGATGCGGGTGCGAGCCGCCGTGCCCCGAACCCTGGATGAACGACAGGTGCTGCTGGCCGTCGCCGTCGTAGACGCCCTTGGTGGTGAAGCCGCGGATCGCCTCCGGCAGGCGGTGCGCGTAGTCCGGAACCTTGACGCGCTGGGCGATCTCGTGCTCGGCCTTCTTGGCGGTGTGGATGACCGGATCCTCGCCCTCGATCAGCTGCCACTCGAAGGATTTCTTCGAGCCGTAGACGTCGAAGCTCTCGCGATACTGCCGCGCGGTGTCGAACAGCGAGCGGTGGATGCGCCCGACCACGTCGCTGTCGCGCAGCTTGATGTGGCAGGTCTCGACTGCGAAAGGGGAGTTGTACTTGGGAATGAGGTCCTCGCGGATGCGCCCGGAGCCGAAGCATGACACCGTCTCCGCCTCGGCATTGGTCAGCGCCAGCACCGGGCCGACGCAGTGCGTCGCGTAATGCATCGGCGGCAGGCCGGGCCAGTAGTTGGGCCAGCCGTCCATGTCCTGCTGGTGGCTGGCCTGCAGGAACTGTACGCGGCCGAGTTCGCCGCTGTCGTAGAGCTCCTTGGCGAACAGGTATTCGCGCGCGTAGACCACGGTTTCGGCCATCATGTAGCGCTTGCCGGTCTGCTCGCAGAGCTCGACGATCTGCCGGCACTCATCGACCGTGGTCGCCATCGGCACGGTGCACATCACGTGCTTGCCGGCCTGCAGCGCCGCGATGGTCTGCCGGCCGTGTTCGGGGATGGGCGTGTTGATGTGCACGAAGTCGACGTCGGGATCCTTGAGCACGTCGGCGTACTCGGTGTAGCGCTTGGCGATGCCGAAGGCGTCGCCGACGGCCTTGAGCTTGGCGGGATCGCGCTGGCAGATCGCATACATCTCCACATCCGGATGGCGCTGGTAGATGGGGATGAATTCGGCGCCAAAGCCGAGGCCGACGATGGCGACGCGGGGTTTGCGGGGCATGGGTGTCCTTGAAAGGGCGGAACTGCGGAAGGGTGGAGGGCGGAAGGGGAGAGGCCAGCAGAGGCGGTATCCGTCAGGTGGTCACGGCACCTTCTTCACCTCGTCCACCGTCCACGGCGTCTTGCGCGCCTGCTCCACGGCACGGATGGCCGTGACGGTAGCGACCTGCACCGGCGGAGCGTCGTTGCCCCACTCATGGCGCACGTAGGTCAGGATCTCGGCGATCGCGGTGTCATCGAGGGCGTCCTTCCAAGGCGGCATCTCCAGGGTGAAGCTGACGCCGGCAGCGGTGATCGGGCCCTTCACGCCGTGCAGCACGAAGCGCGCGAGGTGGCTCTCCGGTCCGTTCACCCACTCCGACTTGGCCAGCGGCGGCGCGACCGCGGCCAGACCCATGCCGTTCGGCTGGTGGCAGGCAACGCACAGCAGCAGATAGCGCGTCTTGCCGGACGCGAAGCGCTGCTGCTCGGCCGCGGGCAGCGGCGAAGCGTGGCCCACCGCCGGCTTTGCCGCCGCGCCACCCGCCCAACGCGTGGTTAGCGTGCTGAGCGGCGCTTGAAGCGCGGTAGGCAACCGGCTCGCGGCGGCGGCGAGCGCGCCCTGCTCCTTCGCGCCGAGGTCGGCAGGCAGGTCGCGCTCGTTCCAGCCCGTGACGAGTCCGTCGAGGATGGCCTTGGCCAGGCCACGATCCGCAGCGGCCAGGCTGCCGATCAGTGCGGTCTGGTCGGCGAGCACGCCGTGGTGCGCGAGATTGCGCGCCACCACGCGTTCGAGGGCGCCGGTCGCGCCGCCGGCGGCCAGCTCGGTGATGGTGACATCATCGTACCAGGCAGTCCCGCTCGACTGGCCCCAGCCGCCGAACAGGCAGTTGACCTCCACTGCGGTGGCCTGCTCGGAATTGAAGTCCATGGTCACGCGCTTCCAGTCGCTGGTGCCGGTGACGGCCGCCGACTTCGCGGGATTGAGATTGAGGTTGAAGAGCGCGCCGGTCGCCTTGGCCACGCCCTTCGTCTTGATGAACCCGATCAGCCGGTATGCCGTGTGCGCTTTCACCGGGATGGTGGTCATCCAGCTCGCATCGGCGCCGTCCTGCGCAGTGATCTTCACCGCGTTGCCGTGGCGGCCCTGGTCGATGGCGAAGTCGGCCTTGCCGCCGTAGGTGTGCGGCGCCCAGCCGAGCGGCTTGCCGTCGGCGACGTCCTCGAAGCCGCGGCTCGGCGCCAGATTGAGGCCGCCGGTTCCGTCATCGTCGGCGAAGGGCAGGGTCACCCCGCCCCTCAGCTCCGCCGCCAGGAAGCCGCTGGCGTGGTGGGCGGCGGCGATCGCCAGCGCGTTTGGCAGGTACTTGTCGCCCTGCACCTCGGGCC
>JACDGQ010000213.1 GCA_013821615.1 Planctomycetota bacterium | reverse complement strand
CCCTTGCCCTCGGGCAGCTCGGCGACCACCATGGTCGCGGCGGCGGCGAAGCCGCTGAGGTTGAAGGTCCGGCTGATGGCCTTGCCGGCGCCCTCGAAGGCGGGCAGCTCGAGCACCGCGCCGCCGCCGACGCTGTACGAGAACACCACCTGGTCGCCGTACTGGTAGAGGCCCTTGAAGTGCGCCCAGTCGGCCGGCAGCGGGCCGAACGGCTCGCTGCGCGGATCAGCGAAGCTGTCGCCCTTGGCCCAGCCCGGGCCGACCGGGGTGCCGAACATCTGGGTGCCGCTGACCAGCGGTCCGGGCACGCCGTGCGCGCCGTCATAGGCGACGCCCTTGAGTTCGAGGTAACCACCGGTCCAGCCGGCAGAGACGCGCAGCAGGTCGCTGTCGAAGGCCACCGCGCCGACCACGGCCGCCTCGTCGCCGGTGGCGGCGGCGGTGAGCTTCACCGCGGTGCCCTTGATGGCGATGTTCTTGCCGGGGGCCTCGATGGTGTCGGCGATGAAGGGGCCGTACTGCATCTCGTAGAACCAGCCGCTGGCGCTGCCGCCGCTGCCCTTGCGCTTCTTCCAGGCCGCCTGATCCCAGGCGATCTGCGCCTCGGCGCCATTGGCGTGCTTGAGCGCGCCGCCCGGGACCGGGATGTCGTCGCCGCCGCCGGGCGCCTTCCACAGCAGGCGGCAGCCGGCGCCGCCGGTGCCCTGGTAGTATTCGACCAGGATGGGATGGTCGCCGGCGCCGAGCTCGACCTGGCCTTCCTTGCGGATCATCGCGTGCGGACCGCCGTTATCGACGACCTGCTTGCCGTCGACGGACACCCGCGACCCGTCATCCGACTCGGTCGCCAGGGTGTAGGTGCCGGCCTTCTCGATGTGCAGCACTCCCGTCCAGCGCGCGTAGAAATCCGTACTCAAGCGGGTCTTGTGGAACTCGCCATCGGTGCTCGCGAAGTTGATGTCCTTGTCGATGCGCACCAGGGTCGGCTTCTTGTCCGCCGCGAGCGCCGGGAAGTCCGCCACCCCGCCATCCATCGCGAAGTACTCGCCAACCAGGCCGGGGGCCAGATCGGCGGCGCCGGCGCCGGCAACTGCGGCGAGGAGGGAGACGAGCGAGGTGAGACGGAGTCCGGTGCGGGCGGAAATCATGAGCTGCAGTCCTGGGTGGTGATGGCGCCCCGCGGCAGGGCGCCGGGCGCAGGGGACGGGAAATGGGAAGAGCATGATACCGGCGAGGGCGTCGGACGTGGACGAGAATATCGGCTGCGGAAGGGTGTCCGATGCGGGTCGCGGCGTGGTGCTGAAGGGCCTCTTCAATACCCCGCGCGGGGTCGCACTGTACATCCCCGATCGCCAGGAAGGAACAGCTTTCCGCCCCTCGGCGCCTGATCCGCAACGGCTGGTCCGCGAGGTCGTGACGGCGGATGGCGCCAGCACCGCGCGCCCGCACCTGCGCCGTCAGGAGGGCCTGCGATCTGCGGTTGCGCCGATGCGTGAGGGCGCACACTTCCCCCCGTCGTCGTGCGCGCCCCGGCACGACGCCTTGGCCACCCGCGCCGGAGCGCCGGTCGGCGCCGGCAGTCCCGCGCGGAATGCCGGCGCCACCCGCCGCCCCCACCAACCCTGCGGACGGAGTCGTCGCGCCCATGGATGCCAGTCCCACCAACGCGCCCCTCCCCGTCGGCGATGTGCTCGCCGCGCACCCGCTGCTCGCCGGGGTGCTGGCGGTCTTCGCCTTCCTGCACCTGGTCTGCGCCGGCCTGACCGTGGGCGGCGTGCTGTTCACCCTGGTCTACCAGCTGCGCGGCCTGGCGGTGCGCGACTACGACGTGCTCGCGCGCGACCTCTCCGGCCCGCTGATCGTGCTGATGAACCTCGCTGCGCTCACTGGCGTGGTCGAGATCATGCTCGGCACCACCCTCTATCCGGTGCCGTTCTACGAGGGCAGCTCGCCGATCGGCAGCATCTGGCCGCTGCTGCTGCCGCCGCTCGCCGCGGCCTTCGCCGTCACCTGGCTGCACCAGCGGAGCTGGGACGCGCTGGCGCGCCACAAGGGGCTGCATGTGACCCTGATCGCCACCGCCGCGGTGCTGTTCCTGGCGGTGCAGCTGATCTCCATCACCGGCGTCGACTCCGCGCTGCAGGGCGGCAGGCAGGCCCTGCGCTTCGCCGACGCGGCGCTGCTGCCCGCCGTGCTGCCGCACTTCCTGCACCTGGTGCTGGCCAGCCTGACGCTCAGCGCGGTGTTCCTGATGCGCGTGGTCGGCAGCAGCGCCTATGACGTCACCGGCCGCTTCCGCGCCCTCACCCGCACCGAGATCAAGACCCAGCTGGCGAGCGTCGCCCTGGCCACGCTCGCGCTCCAGGTATTGGCCGGTCCGCTGCTCTACGTCGCCGGCGCGGGCGTGCACGACCTGCGCTACCACCTCGCCATCGGCCTGGGCGTGCTCTTCGCGCTGCCCGCGCTGCACTGGCTGTGGCAGGAGGTCACGGTGCCCACGCGCGGCCCCGGCCAGCGCTACGGCTACATCGCCGGCACCCTCGCCCTCGCCATGCTGTTCATGGTCGTCGCGCGCCAGCTCACCCACGCCGCGCACTTCACCCCGAAGGTCGTGGTCGCCGAGGCTCCCGCCGCCGCGCACTGAAGACCTCGCGGACTTTTGAGCCGGACCTGACGCAGAGGGCGCAGAGGGGAAAGCAGGAGGCCGCAGAGGCGATCACTCTGAAGCTGGATGGAGCTCACGGCTATACAGGGTAGTGCGCGGTCCCGAACATCTGTCATCTGCGGCCTCCTGCCTTCCCCTCTGCGCCGCTGCGGTAAATCCTGGTTCCTCATCATACGTGGTGGATTTATTGGCTACTCGGGTCTTGTCGATCAAAACAGGAAAGACAGGACCGAACAAGAGGAACGGAGGACAGCCAAGTGATGGCGATGCCGTTTTCCCCGATTTCCTCTTTTCACTGGCTCCCTGGCTTCCTTCGTTTCTCCGTTCCTCTTGTTCGATCAGGTTCCGCTTTCCCCGCGATGGACGGAACTTTTCCACCTGGGACGACGAGGAACCTGAATCCTCTCAGGACGCCGCCGGAATCGCGGCCGCGCCCGCGAAGCGGTAGGGCTTGCCGGTGCGCGCTGACTCGTAGATGCCGGTGATGACCTCGATGGCGAGCACGCCCTCCTGCGGACTGATCGACGGCTGGCCGCCGCTGCGGATCGCGCGGATCAGATCCTCGACCTGGGCGCGGTGCTTGGGGAAGCGCGCCTCGGCGTCGTCGGGGTCGGCGCGCGGCGCCACCAGTTCGGCGCGCAGCACGGTGTCGGCGGCGGTGGGGGAGGCGAACTCCCACTGGCTGAGGCGCTCGCCGCGCACCGCCACCGCGCCGGCCGAGCCGGTGACCGCCACCGTCACCGGCAGCTCGGGATCGCAACTGGTGCTGGCCTCGATCACGCCCATCGCGCCGCTGGCGAAGCGCAGCACGGCGCAGGCGGTGTCCTCGACCTCGACGCCGGGGTGGGTGAGGGTCGCGGTGTAGCCGAAGACCTCGAGCGGCTGGCCGAGGAAGTGCACCAGCAGGTCGATGGTGTGGATGGCCTGGTTCATCAGGCAGCCGCCGCCGTCGAGCGCCCAGGTGCCACGCCACGCGCCGCTGCGGTAGTAGTCCATGGTGCGCTTCCACGGCATGGTCGCGCGCCCGGTCAGCACGCGCCCGAGGCGGCCCGCGGCCAGTGCCTCGCGGATCGCCAGCGCCGCCGCGCCGTAGCGGTTCTGGAACACCGGCAGCAGGATCACGCCGTGACGCGCGCAGGCCGCGACGATCGCGTTGGCGCGCGGCACGGTGATGTCGAGCGGCTTCTCGCACAGCACGTGCTTGCCGGCGGCGGCGGCGGCCATGGCGTGCTCGGCGTGGTTGCCGGACGGCGTCGCCACCACCACCACCTGCACGCGCTGGTCGGCGAGCAGCTCGGCGAGGGTCGCGAAGGCGGTGATGCCGCGCTCGGTGGCGAAGACCGCGCGCTTGCTCTCGTCGCGTGAATGCACGCCGACCAGCAGCGCGCCCGGCACGGCGCGGATGGCGCGCGCGTGGTGGGTGGCGATCATGCCGGTGCCGATGATGGCGAAGCCGACCGGCGGGAGGGCGGCGGTGTCGGCCGCCGTCGCTGCGGTAGTGCTGGTCACGGACATCTCCTCGGCGGTTCGTGGCGGTGCGGATGATGCCGGCTCGTCCAGGCGGGTCGAGGACGGGCCGACTGCGGCGGGCGGGCGCATGTCATGGACGGGACGGCATGGGCGGTCCGCCGCGGCGGGTGTGACCGAGTCTCGCCGCGGTGGCTGCCGGCGGAAACCGCGAATCTCCGGGCCGTTTCGCGCCGGCTCAGCCAGAGCGGGCGGCTTTTTGCCGAAAACGATCCTCGCGTCCGCACTTGAGTGAGTCGCGCGCGCCAGCGCGACGGCAGTCCCCGCTGGCGCTCGCGCCGGGCGCGGCGCTACTGTACGCGCCGCCATCGTCGAGGATCCCGCATGACCGAGCTCGCGCCCACCGTCCCCGCCCAGGGCCTGCCCAAGGGCGCCATGCTGGCGCTCATCGCCGCCTTCCTGGGCTGGATGTTCGACGGCGTCGAGATGGGGCTGTTCCCCCTGGTCGGTAAGCCGGCGCTGGCGGAACTGATCGCGGATGCGGCCCAGCGCCCGTGGTGGAACGGGGTGATCACCGCCGCCTTCCTGCTCGGTGCGGCCTGCGGCGGGGCGGTGTTCGGCTGGCTCGGCGACCGCTTCGGACGGGTGCGGGCGATGACCTGGACGGTGCTCACCTATTCGCTGTTCTCCGGCGCCTGCGGTTTCGCCCACGACGCGTACACGCTCGCCGCGCTGCGCTTCTGCTCGGCCCTGGGCATGGGCGGCGAGTGGGCGCTGGGCGTGGCCCTGGTCATGGAGGTCTGGCCGACGCGCTTCCGCCCGCTGCTCGCCGGACTGATCGGCGGCGCGCTCAACATCGGCCTGGTGCTGGTCGCCGTCGCCGGCCTCTACGTCAAGGATCTCGGCGCCGGCCTGAGCGAACTCGGCCTGGGCAGCGAGTCGGTGAGCACCCTGACCGCCAACGGCGGCTGGCGCATGCTCATGATGCTGGGCGCGGCACCCGCCCTGCTGACCTTCCTGCTGCGCCTGTTCGTGCCCGAGTCCAAGTCCTGGCAGAACGCCGCGGCCAAGGCGCCAGCGGCGCGCTTCAGCGAGGTCTTCTCGCCGGCCCTGCGCAAGCGCACCCTGCTCGCCGCCGGCTTGGCGACGGTGGCGCTGCTCGGCACCTGGGGTTCGGTGCAGCTCCTGCCGATGGTCGCCGACAGCCTCGACGGCAAGGGCCCCGACACCCGCGCCTGGACGCAGATCTGGTCCGGCTCGGGCTCGGTGGTCGGCGCGATGATCGCCGCCCTGCTCGCCCAGGCCACCAACCGGCGCCTGACCTATGCCCTGATGTGCCTGCTCTCGCTCGGCGCCTGCGCCTATCTGTTCCGCACCCACCAGGTCTTCGGCGGGCCCTTCCTCGGCTGGGTGTTCGTGGTCGGCGCGGTCACCGCGGGCTTCTACGGCTGGCTGCCGCTCTATCTGCCCGAGCTCTTCCCGACCCGCCTGCGCGCCGCGGCCCAGGGCTTCGCCTTCAACGCCGGACGCATCCTCACCGCCGTCGGGGTGCTGGTCATGAACGGGTTGGTGACCGCGGTCTTCCACGGCAGCTTCGCAGAGATGTGCGCCGTGGTCTCCCTCATCTACCTCGTCGGCCTGGTGGTGATCTGGTTCTGCCCCGAGACCAAAGGCCAGCCGTTGCCGGAATGAGTTGCGCCGCTATGCAATCGCCAACTTCGCTGATGGAAAAGCCCGCTGGCAACCAGGGCTACCGACCTACCCTGGTGAGGATGCCCAGCCGGCCCCCTGCCCTTGGCCCCTGCGACCTGCTCGCGGTGGTGCCCGCCTACAACGAGGCCTCGCGCATCGCCCCGGTGGTCGCCGGCCTGATCGAGCAGGGCCTGCCGGTGCTGGTCGTCGACGATGGCAGCCGCGACCACACCGCCCAGGCCGCGCGCCGTGCCGGGGC
>JACDGQ010000212.1 GCA_013821615.1 Planctomycetota bacterium | reverse complement strand
GCGCAGCCTCGCCTGCGGCGGCGCCAGCGCCGCCACCGCCGATCCCATCCGGCACGTGGAGGTCCTCATCGACCGCACCTCCATCGAGGTCTTCGCCAACCACGGCGAGCTCTCGCTGTCGGCCTGCTACCTGGCTGCCGACGGTGGCCTTGAGGCGGTAAGCAGCGGTGGCTCGCCGATGATCCGCACCCTTGAGGTGTTCGGGATGCAGTCGATGTGGCTGGGGCAGGGCGCGGCGGCGGGGAAGGCGCCATGAATACCCTCGCCAGCGCCGCCTCCGCACCGCTTTCCGGCCCGTCCCGTTTCCGCGTCCTCGGCGCCGCCGGGGTCGCCGCGCTCGGCGGCTTCCTGTTCGGCTTCGACACCGCGGTCATCTCCGGCACCACCGGCGCGCTGAAGACGCTCTATGGACTGACCGGCAACGAGCTCGGCTTCACGGTCGCCAGTGGGCTCATCGGCACCATCCTCGGCTCGCTGCTCGCCAGCGCGCCGAGCGAACGCTTCGGCAGAAGGCCGGTGCTGCGCGCCGTGGCCCTGCTCTTCCTGGTGGCCTCGCTGGGCTGCGGACTGGCGCTCGGCTGGCCGATGCTGGTGGCCGCGCGCTTCCTGGGCGGCATCGCGGTCGGCGCCGCCTCGGTGGTGTCGCCCATGTACATCGCCGAGATCTCCCCGGCACCCTGGCGCGGGCGGCTGGTGGCGGTGGCGCAGCTCAATGTGGTGCTTGGCATCCTGGTCGCATACCTGTCGAACTGGGGCATCGCCCAGCTGGCACTGCCAGGCGAGCTGTCCTGGCGCTGGATGCTGGGCATCCAGGCGCTGCCTTCGGCGCTGTTCTTCGTGTTGCTGTACACCATCCCGGAGAGCCCGCGCTGGCTGGCGAAGCAGGGCCTGGTCGACGCGGCCGGTCGGGTGCTGGCGCGCCTCGGCCACGCCGATCCCACCGCGGAGCTGGCCGAGATCCGCGCGTCGCTGGCCGGCGAGAGCGCTGCGCACCGCGCGCCGCTCTTCCGCCGCGCCCTCGCCCTGCCGGTGACCGCCACCATCCTGGTCGCGACTTTCAACCAGATCTCCGGCATCAACGCGCTCATCTATTACGCGGCGGACATCTTCGCCATGGCGGGCAGCAGTCGTGACAGCGCGCTGCTGCAATCGGTGGCGATCGGTGGCGCGAATCTGCTCGGCTGCCTGCTCGCCATGACCATCATCGACCGCGTCGGCCGCCGCCCGCTGCTGATCATCGGCGGCATCGCCTGCGCGCTGTGCCTGGGCGGCACGGCCTGGGCATTCCATCAGCCGGTGGCGGACGGACGGCTCCTGCTCAGCTGCCTGATCGGCTTCATCTTCTTCTTCTCGTTCTCGCAGGGCGCGGTGATCTGGGTGTTCATCAGCGAGATCTTCCCGAACACGGTGCGCGCCAAGGGTCAGGCCCTGGGCAGCTTCACCCACTGGTTCTGGGCCGCGGTGGTGAGCTGGAGCTTCCCAATCATCGCCGAGCACGCACGCGTCGAGGTCTTCGTCTTCTCCGCCGCGATGATGGCGCTGCAGGCGGTGCTCGCGTGGCGGCTGATGCCGGAAACCAAGGGGCAATCTTTGGAACAGCTCGGGCAGCGCATCGCCGGGCATTAGGTTGGCCGACGGCTTTTAGGATTCTCGTCATTCGTGGCGGATCAATTGCCGACTCGGGTCTCGTCGATCGAGACAGGAAAGACCTGATCGAACAAGAGGAACGGAGCAACGGAGGATTGCCAAGAGAGGGAGGTGCCTTTTTTCGCGATGTCGCTTTTTCACTGGGTGCCTGCCTTCCTCCGTTTCTCCGTTCCTCTTGTTCGATCAGGTTTCGCTTTCCCCGCGATGGGCGGAAAGCTTCCACCTCGGACGACGAGGAACCGGTTTTTACCGCCAAGACGCCAAGGGGCGACAGCACGTCGGGAATCCGCTCGGGCGTACGTAGGGTCGCCCGGAACACCGTGCGGGGCGAGGTCACTTCCCCGCGTATCGGCTGTCCCTTGGCGTCTTGGCGGTGAAAACCCCGTGAACTACGGGTTGAACACGCTCACCCTCACTTCTTCTTCAGGCCCGCCAGATACTCGATCAGGTCGACCAGGCTCTGCTGCGTCATGCCCGCCTGCAGCCCGGTCGGCATCGACGAGGTCTTCTGCTTGGTGCGCTTGGCGATGGTCGCCGTCTGGTACTTGGTGACGATGCCGCCGATCGCCTTGAGCGCGACCTCCTGGTCGGTGTCGCTGACCACGATGCCGATGGCGGTGTTGCCGTCCTTGAGGGTCAGCACGGTGGTCTCGAAGTTGAACTCGATGCCAGCGTCGGGGTAGATGACCGCCTCGAACAGCGCGTCCTTGCCGAGCTTGCTGCCGATCTCGGTGAGCTTCGGCCCATAGTCGACGCCCTTGCCATCCACCTGGTGGCAGGCCACGCAGATGCCGGCGAAGACCTGCGCACCGCGCGCCTGGTCGCCCGGCTTCTTCGCCAGCTCGGCGATGGGCGGCAGCGGACCGTCGCTGGTCGCCGGCGCCGGCTGCGAGGCGGCGACCTCGGCGCGCACCGAGTCCCACGGCGCGTTGGCCAGCACGCTCGCCGACAGCGCGCGCAGCTCGACCGGCAGCTTCTTCGCCTTGCGCAGGTCGAGCAGCACGTGCGCGCCGCCCTCGTACTTGCTGAGCGCGCGTACCGCTTCCTGGCGCAGCGCGAGGTCGCGTGCGCCGTCAGCCAGCAGCGGTTCGAGCAGCGCGACCGCGCGCTGGTCGTTGGCGTTGCCCAGCGCGGTGGCGATGGCCAGCGCGTCCTGCCCGGGCGCGGCCAGCACCTTCGCCACCGGGTCGAGGCCGCTGCCCGTCAGCACCAGGCGCAGCGCCTGCGCCCCGGTGGCATCGGCGGCGTGCGCGACGGCCAGCTTCAGCAGCTCGGCGTCCTGGTCCTTGATGGCGAAGGCCTCGACGATCTCGACGAAGGCCGGCTGGCCGCGATTCGCGACCAACGCCTTCTCGACCAGCGCCCGGGTCTCGGCGTCGGTGGCCAGGTCGGCGCCCTTCAGGCGCATGACCACCTCGGCGTAGCGCTTGGCCTTACGCGCCTTGGCGACGTCCTCGTCCGACGGCGCGGCGTCCTCGGCGCAGGCGCCCGCGCCCAGGCAGAGCAGGAGCAGGGCCACGGCCCACGAGCGGGGCCGGGTGATCACGGTGCTGGACATGGCCGACAGGTTCCGCGGGATTCGGTGATTGGAAACGGTTCTGCGCCTGCGCCCCGGCGCAAACGCCGGTGGGACGGGCGGTCACGCCCGTCCCACCCGCACGCTCGCCTGGAATCAGGACTTCCGGACTTCCGGACCTCCGGACTCCCGGACGCTCATTCCAGCAGGCTCTTGAGCGCCGCATCCTTCTCCGGCCCCTTGTGGAAGTCGAAGGCGCGCATGTAGCGCGGCTGCTCGGCTTCCGGGGTCTTGGGATCCTTCAGGATCTTGACCAGCAGCGGCAGCGCCTTGACGGAGCGCGAACGCCAGATGATGTCGCGGCCCGCCGGGGTGTTCCAGCCCTCGCCGACCTTGTCGAGCCAGGCGCTGAAATAGGCATCGTCATTCTTGTCGGCACCGATGCCGAGCGCCTCGAGGTACCAGCGGTCCTTGCCGTCGTGCTGCATGGCGAGCGCTGCCCACTGCGCCGCGGCGCCGGGGGCGGCGCTGTGGCGCAGGCTGATCGCGCACTCGCGGCGCACCTGCGCCGAGGCGTCCTTGAGCAGGCTGCCGACCACCGTGGTGGCGTCGATCTTCAGCTCACGCGCCAGGCGCAGACCGACCATGCGCAGGTCGGGATCGGAATCGTGGATCGCCGCGGTGACGTAGGTTTGGCCCTTGCCGGGGATCTTGCCGAGCAGCCACAGCCCGCGCGCCCGCAGGCGGGCGTCCGAGCCTTTCCACAGCTTGAGCAGCTCGGGCTCGGCCTGATCGCCCAGCTCATGGAGCTTGGTCCACGCCAGGTAGCGCGTCGCCATGTTCGGCGAGCACAACGCCTTGGCCGCACCCGCGGCCGTGGTCAGGTCGACCGCGGGCACCGTCGGCTTGGATCCGGGCGGGGCGACGCGGTAGAGGCGGCCGCCGGCGGACTCGGCGTCGTGGTCGCCCATTTGATGGCCGCCGACGCCCGGGTCGAACCAGTCGGCGATGAACAGCGCGCCGTCCGGCGCCACCGCCACGTCCGCGGGGCGGAACCACGAATCCTTCGAGTGGACGACGTTCTCCATGGTCGCGCTGTAGCCGGCGCCGTCGACGGTGGTCGGATAGGCGCGCACCACGTTGGGTCCGGCATCGCAGTGGATGGGCTGGTTGCGGAACACCGCGGGCAGCAGGCTGCCCTCGTAGATCAACATGCCGGTCGGCGAACCCGCGCCGGTCTGCAGCAGGTTGGGCACCACGCCCGGGTCGTTGAGGTGCCAGTGGCGGCGCGGGATTTCGGTTTCGAGGTTGGTGCGCTTCTCGCCCCAGCCGGCGCCGGTCATCTCGTCGGTGTAGCCGAAGTTGCCGTGCTCCATCACGAAGCTGATGCGCACGCCGCGGTTGCCGTCGTCGTCGTTGTCGCTCTGCCAGAGCGCGCCGAAGGAGTCGACCGCGACCTCGTAATTGTTGCGGAAGTTGCTGCCCAGCACCTCGAACTCGCTGCCGTCGAGGTTGCAGCGGAAGACCATGCCCTGGCGGTAGGGGTGGCCCTTGGCGTTCACCTCGTCGCCCTCGAGCGAGATGATCGGCTTGCCGTCCTTGTCCTTGATCTGCTCGCCGGCGTTGCCGAAGTTGAAGTAGAGCTTGCCGTCCGGTCCGAAGGTGAAGGCGTGCATGCCGTGGTCGTGCTGCGTGCCGCTGACGCCCGTGAAGAGCTTCTCCTTGGTCGGCTCCTTGCCTTCGCCGTTGTCGGTGAAGATGAAGACGTCGGGCGAGCGCGAGACGATGACCTTGTCGCCGAGTACGCAGATGCCGAGCGCCGAGTCGATGTCCTTGCCCTGGTAGAAGACGCGCGACTTGTCGGCCTTGCCGTCGCCGTCGCTGTCCTCGAGCACCATGATGCGGTCGCCCGCGAGGCGCAGGTTCTGCCACTGGCGGTAGTTCAGGCCCTCGGCCACCCACACCCGCCCCTTGGCGTCGATGTCGATGTTGGTCGGGTTGGAGAACATCGGTTCCGAGGCCCACAGCCCGACCTCGACGCCATCGGCGATCTCCATCGCGCCAAGCGATTCCTGCGGGCCGAGATGCGGGACGCCGCCGCCGCCGGTGCCGCTCGGCAGCTTGTCGAGGTAGACGAAGAACTGCACCGTGGTCTGGGCGCCGCCGCCCTGGTCGGTGCCGCCCTTGTCGGGTCCGCCCTTGGCGGTGAAGCGCGTGAAGCCCTTGCCGGCGATGTCGTAGGCGACGATCGAGGTGGCGTGCACGCCGAGGCCGTCGACCGGCTTGCCGTCGACGATCATCGGGTCGTTGTTGGCGTTCTTGCCGACGCGCACCTCGTTCCAGCCGCTGGCCGCCGACTTCCACTTCATGGTGGTCAGCTTGGTGCTGCCCGACGGGCCGGTCAGGGTCGGCTCGACCCAGTCGGCCCAGTCGCACGCGAAGCCGTCGCCGCCGTCGCCCACCATCAGGTAGAGCGTCTTGGCGCCGGTGACGTCGATGTCGATGTCGACGACCCCGCTGCGCAGCACGGCGCTGGCGAACGCGGGCTTCGCCTGCTCGGCGGCGAGGGCGTGGCCGCCGCAGGCGAGAGCGAGCAGCGCTGCGGACAGGGCGGTGATCTTCATGGACATGGGGGACTCCGGATGAGGGACGGGCAGGAAGGGAGATGAGGAGAATGGGAGAAGGGCAGAAGCGGAACCGGCGTCACTTCTCGACGATGACCAGGAAGCGCACCGAGGTCGCCTTGCCGTCGTTCTGGTCGGTGCCGCCCTTGTCGACGCCGCCCTTGGCGGTGAAGCGCTTGGCTCCCGCCGGCAGATCGTAGACCAGCTGCGACTTGGCGTGCACGCCGATGCCGTCGCCGATGGCCTGATCGCCGACCAGCAGCGGGCCGCCGCCGGCGTTGTGGCCGACGTGCGCGT
>JACDGQ010000006.1 GCA_013821615.1 Planctomycetota bacterium | reverse complement strand
AGCTGCGGGCGATCGACGATTTCCACCTCTCGCGCTTCGCGCTGCTCATCGACCGCATCGCGGCACTGGATATGCTCGACACCACGCAACTGCTCTACAGCTCGGGGATGAGCGACGGCAACGTGCACAGCAACCAGAACCTGCCCATCGTCCTCGCCGGCGGCGGCTATGCGCACGGCACGGCCATCGATGTGCAGGCCAAGCAGCCGCTCAGCAACCTCTACCTCACCATGCTCCAGCGGCTCGGGGTCGAGACCACGGCCTTCAACAAGAGCACCGGCACGTTCCGGGGGTTGGCGTGAGCGCGCGTCCGCGTCGTGCGCAGGGCCTGGCCACGCTGGCGCTGCTGGCGCTCGTGGCGGTGCTCGGTGCCGCCGAACCCGCGTCGGTCGGCGGCGACGCCTGGGCGGGCTTCGCCAAAGCATACTGCATAGAGTGCCATGGGCCCGACAAGCAGAAGGGCAGACTGCGCCTGGACCAGGTGCGCGCCGGCGAGGTGGACGAGCGCAGCTATGGCATCTGGAAGCATGTGGTCCGGCAACTCGAGAAGGGCGAGATGCCCCCGGAAGAGGCGACCCGGCGCCCCGCGGCGGCCGAAGCCGCCACCATCGCCGCGGCGATCTCCCGCAGCGTCAGCGCGGCCGAGCGTTCGGGGCGCCTGCGCGCCGAGGAGGTGCCGCTCAAGCGCCTCAACCGCGTCCAGTACCGCAACACCATGCGCGACCTCATGGGCGTCGAAACAACCATGGCGGATCCGACGCGCGGCTTCCCCGATGATCGCGGCGGCGCCGGCTTCGACGTGCTCGGCGACGACCTGCGCGTCAGCGACACGCTGATGGAGAACTACCTGCGCGCCGCGTCGCAGATGATCGACGAGGCGGGCAGCAGCGACCCCAGGCCGGAGCGCCTCAACCGCCAGTACATCGACACATCCGACCGCTACCGACTGGAGGGCGGTATCGACGGCGATCCGATCGGCCACGAGATCTACAACCACTACGACATCGAGCGGGGGTATTGGACCACGCCCCAGGAATGCGGCCACGTGCGCATCATCGGCGGGACGCCGTTCGCCGCGGCGGGCTGGTACCGTCTCACCTTCAGGGTCGAATCGCTGTGGCGCGACCGCGCCGACGTGACCAGCAAGCTGCGCGAATACAGCCCCAAGCGCCCGCACCAGCTGGCGATCCGCCTGTTGTCGCCGGAGCGGACGTTTCCCGAGATCGAGCAGACCGTGGCCATCCACGACCTGCCCGACAACCAGGCCGTCGAACTCACCCACGAGGTGTGGGTGCCGAAGAACTGGCGCCTGCAGTTGTACTTCGAGAACGGCCCGGCGTGCCCGCTGTGGGTCCTCCACCAGGAGCTGACCGACTGGAAGGAGATCCCCACCCCGCCCGGCGCCACTCAGGAGGAGCGCGCGGCGATCCGCAAGCGCAACCAGGACGCGGAGCCGAAGACCGCGCAGAGCAAGGAGTTCATGAGGACCGCGGTCTCGCCCAGGATCAGGCTGCACAAAATGGCCATCGACGGCCCATTCTACAAGGAGTGGCCGTCGGCCTTCCAGGCCCAGGTGCTCGACGCCCCGGACACCCGCGCGGCGCTTGGCGCCTTCGCCCGACGCGCCTTCCGGCGGCCGGTCACGGAGGCGGAGCTCGAGCCTTTCTACCGCCTCGCCGAGAGCAAAGGACGTGCGCTCGCGGTCAAGGCCATGCTGTGCTCGCCGGGATTCCTCTACTTGCGCGAGCATGCGGGCCGGCTCGACGACGATGCGTTGGCCTGCCGGCTGTCCTACGCTCTGACCAGCTCGATGCCGGATTCCGAGCTCGCGGCTCTCGCCGCTGCGCATACCCTGTCCGAACCCGCGGTCTACGCCCGCCAGGTCGAGCGCCTGCTCGCCAGCCCGGGCTGCGACGAGTTCGTCGACAGCTTTGTGTCCCAGTGGCTGCACCTGCGCAATATCGACAAGATGCCGCCCGATGAGAAGAAGTACGGAGACTTCTACCGCATCTCGCACGGCTATACCGGGACCAGGGACGCGATCGTCAGGGAGCCGGTGCTGTTCTTTAAGCACCTGCTCGCCAACAACCTGCCGGTGGCGACGCTGATCGACAGCGATTTCACCATCATGAACGATTCGCTCGCGGATTTCTACGGGGTCCAGGGCGTCGACAGCGCGGCGTGGCGACGGGTGGAGCTCGCCCCCGGTCTGAAGCGCGGCGGATTGCTCGGCATGGCCGCGGTCCTGGCGGCCTCGGCGAACGGCGTCGACACCTCGCCGGTGGTCAGGGGCATCTTCGTCCTGGACAACCTGCTGGGGCAGCCGCCGGAACCGCCGCCGCCCGGCATCAAGGCGCCTCAGACCGACCTGCGCGGGACGACCACCATACGTACCGCCCTGGACCAGCATCGCAGCGATGCGAGCTGCAGCAGCTGCCATCGGCGCATCGATCCGATCGGCTTCGCGTTGGAGAATTTCGATGCGTCCGGCCGCTGGCGGACGCGCTACGCGAACGCCCCCATCGACGCCTCGGGAATGCTGCCGGGTGGCAAGGCCTTCGCCGACATCGCGGGCTTCAAGCATGAATTCGGCGGCTCGCTCGATCAGGTCGCCCGTAACCTGGTGCGCAAGCTCCTGATCTACGGTACCGGCAGGAATCTTGGTGCCATGGACGAGGACGAGGTCGATGCCATCTGTGCGCGGTTCAAAGGCGACGGTTACCGCCTACGCGACCTGGTGAAGGCGGTGTGCACGTCGCGCATCTTCATCACCAGGTGACGCGTCGAACCGGCCCGGAATCAAGTTCCGTGACTTTACCGGCCGTCAACGGCAGACATCCGCTTTTGCAGCAGAGGCATCCACCATGAAGCGATTCCTGGCGCTGGTTTTCGCGAGCTCGTGCCTCGGCCTTGGCGCCGTCGAGCCGTCGACGCCGTTGCCGCCGGCCGCGGTCTCCTGCGTGCCGGCTCTAGGCGGACCGGGCTGGTCCCATCAAGGCGAGGCGGTGCTGGTGCAGCATGGTGCGCCTGCTGCGGTCATTCCGGGGTCATACGCAGACGTGCGACTGCATCTGGAGGCGCATCTGCCGGCTGTCTCCACCGCGGCCGCCATAGTTCTTGGCGCCGGGTACCGGATCCCGCTCGTCATGGATGACCAGGCAGGGGACATCGAGGTCGATGTCCTCTGCCAGCACCTCGGCGACGGTTCGGCGAGCGTCACCGTGCAGCGCGCCGGGCGCGCTGCTCCCGTCGTCACCACGGTGCCGGCCCGGACGATCGCCGGTCCGGTCTCCACGGCCCCGTCATTGCTGGCGGCACCCCCCGGAGCCGCGGTCTCCACCACCATCGCCATCGATCTGCCGCGTGGTGGCACCATCTGCGCGTGCTGGCTGCAGCCGCTCGAGCGGACCGACCACGTCGCGCTGATCGCCGCCTGGGATCAGGCGAGCCACGAGCGCGGCCGGGTGATCTACCAGACCTTCTGCAGCACCTGCCATGGGACGGCGGACAAGGAGGGCTCGCTGCCGACCTCGCGCCATTTCGCCAGGGAGCCGATGAAGAATGGCGCGGATCCCTACCATCTGTTCGCCACCCTCGAGCGGGGTTTCGGCCAGATGATCGCGCTGCCGCAGTACGATGCCCGGCAGAAATACGATGTGATCAACTATCTGCGCGAGGAGTTCTTCAAGACCGCAAATCCGAGCCAGTACACGGTGGTCGATGCCCGTTATCTCGCATCCCTGCCCAGGACGATGCTGGGAGTGGCTCCCGAGTCGGCGCCCGCGCAGCGCCCGCCGCCATACAAGACCATGGATTTCGGACCGGCGCTGTTCTGGACCTATCAGGTGGCGCCGGGCAACTTCGCCTACAAGGGCATCGCCATCCGGCTCGACCCGGGACCGGGAGGGGTGGCCGCGGGCCACGCCTGGATGGTCTACGACCATGACACCATGCGCGTGGCCGCCGCCTATTCCGGACCGGGCTTCATCGACTGGAAGGGCGTGGCCTTCGATGGGTCGCACGGCACCTGCCCCAGCATCGTCGGCGAGCGCGCCTGGGTGAATCCCCAGGGTCCCGGCTGGGCGGAGCCGCAGCACGGCGGCTGGGAGGACACGCGGCTGCGCGGCACGGACGGCCGGCCATACGGCCCGCTGCCGCGCGCCTGGGTCCATTACCGGGGGCTCTATCTGCACGAGCGGTCCGTGGTGGTGGCCTATTCCGTCGGCGCTGTCGAGATCCTCGAAGCTCCTGGCCTGGCGGGCACCGATCTGGGGGCGACCGTCTTCACCCGCACCCTCGAGCTGTCGCCGCACACCATGGCGCTGACCCTGCGCCTCGCCCCCGAGGCCGAGCACCTCGCCTGGAGGGTGCAGGGCTCGTCGACAGTGCGGGTGTTCACCGAGGACGGCTTCCTGGTGGCGAGATTCCCGCCTTCGGCGGATCGGACGGAAGTCCGCATCCTGCTCGCGCACGCAGACCAGGCGGTCGTCGATCGTGCTGCGGACCGCGCCATACCCATGCCCGACCTGCAGGCGCAGGTGCATGGCGGTAGCGCACGCTGGCCGGCAGAGCTGACCACGCAGGTGGTGCGTGGTGGTGACAGCGGCCCCTTCGCCGTGGACCAGCTGACCATCCCCGTCGCGGCGGCGAATCCCTATGGATCGTGGATGCGCCCGGGCGGCTTCGACTTCTCTGCCGATGGCACCACGGCGGCAGTCTGCACCTGGAACGGCGACGTGTGGTCCGTGGCCGGCCTCGGCCGGGCCGATGGCGTGCTGCACTGGCGGCGCATGGCCAGCGGGTTGTTCCAACCGCTCGGTGTGAAGATCGTCGATGGCGCGGTCTACGTCTGCTGCCGCGATCAGATCGCGGTGCTGCGCGACCTCGATGGCGATGGCGAGGCCGACCTCATCGAGAACTTCAACAACGACCACCAGGTCACCGAGCACTTCCATGAGTTCGCCATGGGCCTGCAGACCGATACGCAGGGGAATTTCTACTACGGGAAGGCCGCACGCCATGCGTTGCCCGCGCTCGTCCCCCAGCACGGCACCCTGCTGCGCGTCAGCAAGGACGGCACGCGCACCGACATCATCGCCAGCGGCTTCCGCGCGCCCAACGGTGTCTGCATCAACGACGACGGCACCTTCTCCATCACCGACCAGGAAGGCCACTGGACGCCGAAGAACCGCCTGGATCTGGTGAAGCCGGGTGGCTTCTACGGGAATATGGGCAGTTCCACCACCCGCGATTCCGCGGACGCGTCGATGGATCAGCCGGTGGTGTGGATCACCAATGCCATGGACCGCTCACCCGCCGAACCGGTGCGGGTCCCGCGCGGGACCTGGGGCGCATTGGGCGGCAGCCTGCTGAGTCTTTCCTACGGCACCGGCCGCCTGTACGGCGTGCTGACCGAGACTATCGCCGGTCAGGTCCAGGGCGGCGTCTACGCGCTGCCAATGCCTGCCCTGCCCACCGGCCTCATGCGCGGCCGGTTCCACCCCGTGAGCAACGACCTCTACCTCTGCGGCATGGTCGGCTGGGCCACCAACCAGCACGAGGAGGGGGGCTTCTACCGGATCAGGAGGACCGTCGGGAATCTGAACGTGCCGCTCGCGCTGCACGCGCACGTGCACCGTCTGGAACTCGGTTTCAGCCGTCCGCTCGAGCGCGCGCGGGCGCTGCAGGCCAGTTCCTACGGACTCACCGTCTGGGGTTTGAAGCGCTCGGCCGAGTATGGCTCCAAGCACCTCGATGAGCACGCCTTGGCGGTCACCGCGGTGACGCTTTCAGCGGACGGCTGCACTGTCTCCCTCGAGGTTCCGGACCTGCAGCCCACCTGGGGGATGGAGATCCGCTATGATCTGCAGACCGAGGACGGGCAGGCGGTCCTGGGCAGCATCCATAACAGCATCTTCCAGCTCGCCCCGTGAATCCAGCCAACGTGTGATCGGGGCCGATGGCGCACAGTGCGGATGCCGCCGCTGGCTGAATGGTTCGGAATACGGTATCCTGGCGCATTGCGGCGTCGCGCGGCAGCCAGGACGTATGACCAATTCCAGTATCAACCGCGACGCCGAGTGCTCCCCGGACCGGGAGGCTCACACCGAGGCCCTGGCCCGCACCCTGCCAGGAGCCGAATTCTCGGCCGCGGGCATGAACGGATCGGCGCAGCAGCGCCCCGACCATGCCGAGGCGCTCCCGCCACCGCCGCTGCTGCCCGAAGTCGACCTGCCGACGCGGATGAAGCGGGGCGGCCGCGAGCCGACGCCGCTGCCGGGACCGCTGCGTTACGAGGTCGGCCAGCGCCTCGGGGCCGGCGCGACCGGCCAGGTCTATGCGGTCCTCGACCGCGACCTGCAGCGTGTCATCGCCATCAAAGTGCTCGCTCCGGAACCATCTGGCGCCGACGGCAAGGAGGCCGCCAGCTTCCTGAACGAGGCGCGCTTGACCGCCTCGCTCCAGCATCCCAACGTCACCCCGATCCACGAGATCGACGTCGACCAGCAGGGCCGGCTCTATTTCTCCATGAAGCGGGTGGCCGGCCGCTCGCTGGGGCAGGAGATTGCGGATTCGACGCTGGCGGCGCGCAGCGCCAGGCTCGCCTCGCCCAACGCGATCGTCGACATCTTCATCGCCATCGCCAACGCCCTCGCCTTCGCCCATCACGCCGGCATCGTCCATCAGGACATCAAGCCCGACAACATCATGCTCGGCGCCTTCGGCGAGACGCTCCTGGTCGACTGGGGTAGCGCCGTGCGCCTCGACAGCGGCGAAATGCGCCTTTATGGGACGCCCTTGTACATGAGTCCGGAACAGGCGCGGCGCGAGGGTTCGGACCAGCGCAGCGACATCTACTGACTTGGAGCCAGCTTGTTCCACGCGCTGACCCTGCGCTGTCCGACCTGGTCGAGCGATAGCGAGGAATTCTGGAGCATGAAGCGGGCCGGGGACTTCACGCCACCCACCCGCGCCGAGCGCGCTGCGGCGCCGGCGGCGCTGCTCGCCATCGCGCTGAAGGCGATGGCGGCGGAGCCGGCGCAACGCTACGCCACTGCCGATGCTCTGATAGCCGACATGCGCAACTGGCAGGCCGGGCTCGAGGTCAGCGCCTATCGCGGCTCGCCGCTCGAGCGCCTGCAGCGCCTCCATCACCGCCATGGTCGCACCTTCTGGCAGTGGACCCTGGCTGCCGGTGTGGTTGCGGCTCTCGCAACCACGCTCTATTGGGAACACGTCAAAGAGGTGGCGACCTGGGGCCAGCCGATCGCGGTTGCCAGCTTCGCGGATGATGCATGGAAGCGCGATTGGGTGGTGCGCGATGGTGGATTCGTCCAGCGCGACGGGCACCTGGAGACGACCGGATTCTGGGCGAATCTCCTGTGCTATACCCCGCAACTGGTCGGCAATACCGCCATCGAGTACGATGGCGAGATCCTGCCCGGGGCGCATCCGGGCGACCTGTCGCTGTATTGGAGCCGCGAACCGATGCGCACCGTGGCCGGCAGGCCGGTCTATGATCCCCAGCAGACCTACAAGATCCGCGTCGGCACCTACGACGGTTCGTACAGCGCCATCATCCACGCGCTGAACGAGCAGCACCTCGGGTACAGCGACTTCGGCACCCGGGCCGGCGCGCGTTACCACGTGCGCATCGAAATCACGGGCGAGCACATCACTCTGTCGGTGAATGGCCGGCGTCTGTGCCAGAGTCCGAGCGCCGACCACATCCCCCTGAGCAGCGGCTACATCGCGCTTTACGGCTACTATGCCGGAAAAGCCTTTTCCAACCTGCGCATCTACACTCTCGGCAGCCCGCTGAAAGTCGTGGTCACCGCCATCGGCGACGCCTTCATGCAGCAACAGGATTACGCCGAGGCCGAGCGTCAATTCCAGAAGGTGGCGTCCTCGCACCCGGGCACCGCCATCGGCCAGGAGGCGATCTTCAAGCAGGGCCTGGCCTGCGTCCGCCAAGGCCACGGCGTCCAGGCGTTGGCGCTGTGGTCGTCCCTGAGCGATCGGCATTACGCCGACCTCGCCGGGGTGCAGCGCCTGGAACTGGATTTCGCCGAGGGTGCGCACCAGCGGCTGCTCGCGAGCATGCGCGAGATCCATGCGCGCTGCGATGCCGAGATCCGCACCGCGATCGCCTGGCAGTGGGCGCGCTGCGTCAGGCTCATGGACAAAGATCAGCGCGCGGCATGGCTGGCACGCTATCTCAGAGTGCATGACGAGGTCTTCCCCGACCAGAGCACCGCCGATCGCACTGCCGCTGACGCGTTGCTGATGCTCCAGCGCTATGAGGAGATGCTCGCGCGCTATCCCCAGCAGCAGTGCTCGGCGGTGATCGCGCTCCAGCGCCTCGGTCGCTCGGCCGACGTCATCACCCTGTATCCGTCGCAACTCGGCGCACGTGCGCAGGCGTTGTACTTCTGCGGGCGCTCGGACGAAATCATTCCCGCGGACGCCTCTGGTGATGGGTGGGACGAATACTGGCGCGGGCTCATCGCGCGCGGCCACGCCGAGGAGGTGCTGGCGCGCCGTCCCGGCTACGCCCCTGCGCTCTGCGCACTGGGCCGGTTGGAGGAGGCGATCGCCCTGTCAGGCGCCGGGACATGGGACGCCATGCATGCGCGCCTCCTGCTTGGGCGCGAGAATGAGATCACCGCTGCGGCGGGGGCGGAATCGATGGAGGTCCTGATGGCGAAGGGCCTGGGCGAGCGCGCCGTGCAATTGCACGGCGACGACGATGTGCTGAGCATGTGGCCGCGCCACCTGCTGGGGCTCCAGGCATGCATGCGTGGCGATCTTGCCAAGGCCGAGCAGCTGTTCACCGTGCTGGATGGTTGCACCTTCCATCAGTTCAACTTCGACTTCGCCCATTTCACCATGGTGCCGTTTCTGCGCGAACTCGGCGGCGTGAACGGCGCCCTCGACCAGGCATGCGCCGAGATCGTCGAGCAGGGAATGGTGACCTACGAACAGCGGCCGCTCTACCGCGCCCGCTTCCTGCTTGGGCAGATAGGCTCCGCGGCATTCCTCGCCCAGCCGCATCTGCTGTACGCGCCTGCCGAACTGCTGCTCTGCCAGGCGATCAATGCCGAACGCGCCAAGCATCCGGTCGAGGCCGTCGCCGCCTACCGTGCCTGGCTGGCGCTTCCCGCCTACCGCCGGGGGCAGGATTGCGATCCGGTGCCGGTGACTTTCGTACGGTGGCGCATCTCAGTCCTGTCGCCGCAGCCCTGAGGATGCAGAACCCGGCGTGGCGCATCCCAGCGTGCCGTGCAGCGCCCAGCCCGCCACCGGGAACGGGTGCCACGCCACTGCAGCCGTGCGCGTTGATGCGGCCCGTCCCCAGGGGCGATGCCTGCCCTCAGACCAGATTCCGCTCGGGCAGGGATGCCAGATCGACCACGCGCCGCACCTCGACCGTGCCGAGGGCCGCTCCTGGGTGGAGGGCGGCGATGGCGATGGCGTCGTTGAGGTCACGGGCATCGATCAGGTAGTAGCCGCCAAGGAATTCGCGGGTTTCGGCGAATGGGCCATCGGCGATCAGCCTCTTGCCGTGCCGGATCCGCACGCTGGTGGCTGTCGCTATGGGATGCAGCGGTGAGGCGGCCACGTACTGGCCGCGTGCTGCCAGCTGGTGCGTCAAAGCGACCGCCGTGGCCTGCGCGGAGCGGAGCGCTGCTGCTCCCGCCTCCTGCCAAGCCCGCTCGTCGTCGTAACATAGCAGCATGTAGCGGATCCGTTCCGCCGGGTCCGGCAGGGGGGCGGTGAAGCGGTCGCTCGGCACATCGTCCAGCTGGTGGACGGGACGGATCTCGATGGTGCCCTTGTGCGCCGATGGCAGTCGGGCGGCGACGGCGATGGCGTCATCGAGGCTGGGCACATCGATGAGGAAGAAACCACCGAGTTGCTCGGTGGTTTCTGCGAACGGACCGGCCGTGATCAGGGACGCGCCGTTGCGGACGCGTACGCTGGCTGCGGTCGCGACCGGGTGCAGGGGCGCGGCGGCGATGAAAGCGCCCTGCGCTTGCAAATCGCGGCACACGTGACCAGAGGCGACCGTGCAGGCGAGCCACTCCTCGCGGGTCCAGGCGCTCTCCGGGCTGTAGACGAGCAGCAGGTAATTCATGGCTGGCCTGCGTGGTGGCGGGTCGTGTCCTGGCGTGCGCCAAGAACGAGCTGGAACACGAGCGGCCTCCGCAGGGCGAGCCCTGCCCACGCCAGCACGCCGACGATCAGCGGGAAGAACCACGGATCACCGATGCGCAGATGGGTGAAGAGCGCCCCGCCCAGGTACCCGGTGAGGAGGATCGCGCCGAGAAATGCAGTGCGCGGAATCAGGTAGAGCAGCGTCACCGCGATCTCGAGCGCGCCGATCGCCGGCACGAGTTCGAGCGGCAAGCCGAGATGCGTCATCATCGCGGTCTTCCCTGGCCAATCGAGGAACTTTGGGATGCCACTACCGGCAATGAGGAACAGGCCGACCAGGCCAGTCAGGATCCAGCCGGCCATGCGTTGGGTTTTCGCTGTCATGACTGCTGCTTTCTGCATCTGGGTGCGTGGTGAAGCATCCGGTCCGACCGCTGTGTTCATCAGGAGTCGGCACCGGATCACTTGCGGAAACCGCATAGTTGCCTTGCATCAGGGCTTTTGCCCAGGGACCATCACCATCCAGCCGATGCCGAATCTATCGGTGACCATGCCGTAGCGCGGCGACCAGAAGGTCTTGGCCAGCGGCATGTCGACACGGCCGCCGTCGGCCAGGGCCTGGAAGGCGGCATCCGCGACCGCCGCGGTGGGAACCGTGAGCGCGATGCGGAAGCCATCGAACTTCGTCGGCTCGCCGCAGCCATCCGACGCCATCAGCGTCGTCCCGCCGATCGTGAACTCGGCGTGCATGACCTTCTTCTCGAAGCCGGGTTTGAGCATGCCCGGCGGCAGCGGCTCAGGGCTGTCACTGAAGCGCATGACCATGCCCACCCGGGCGTGCAGCGCCAAGCGGTAGAATTCCAACGCCTCGTCACAGCGTCCGGCGAAGAACAGGTAGTGCTGCGCAGTCGCCTTGCCCATCTCCAGCTCGACACCCTGCCGTTCCTCCTGCTGACGCAGCTCGGGCGTCAGCGCCGCTCCGAAATCCTCCGCCTCGTACAGCGGACGGATCTCGATCTCCGATTCTTCGGGCATCGGGTTCGGGCATTTCTTCAGCCACTCGACCGCCTCCTCGAGCGATTTCACTTTCCATCGCCAGTAACCCGCCACCAGTTCCCGGGTCTCGGCGAACGGGCCGTTGACGACGATGCGTTCCTTGCCACGGAAACGGACGCGCACGCCCTTGGCGGAGGGATGGAGGCCGACGCCATCCTCCATGATGCCAGCCTTGATCAGGGTCTCATTGTAGCGGCCCATGTCCGCGAGCATCTGCTCACTGGGCATGGTCCCGGTTTCCGAGGTCGGGGTGGCTTTGACAAAGACGGCGACGCGCATGGCTGAGCTCCTGGTTGATGCGGGGCCGCAGGGCGGTCCGCCGAGGGGTTTCATCATGTAGTCGAACCACCCGCTGGGGAATCGACAGGAACTTCCGAAATGCGATGCACATGCCGCAACTCATTGTGCGATGGTTGCTTGGGCGCCGGCTGCATCACCCAGTTCGGCCAATCGTCGGATGAGAAAGCGCCGCTCGGGTTCCTGCTGGGCAAGGTCCAGCGCCTGGCGGAAGGCGGCGCACGCCTCGGACGCGCGGCCGGACCGGCGCAACAGGTCTCCGCGCGTGGCGTGGTATAGGTGGTAGTCGATCAGTGTCGCCTGGAGCGCTTCCACCAGTGCCAGTCCGGCTTCCGGACCATCACGCATCGCGATCGCCACGGCGCGATTGAGCTCGACGACCGGCGATGGCGATGCCTGGACCAGCGCATCGTACCATCCCGCGATCCGCGCCCAGTCGGTTGCCTGCGCAGTTGCGGCATCGGCGTGGACCGCGGCGATGGCGGCCTGGATCGCGTACGTGCCGATGGGCTCGGCGGCCATGGCCTGCGCCAGCCAGGCGTGCGCTTCGCGGATGCGCACTTGGTCCCAGCGCGAGCGGTCCTGTTCCTCAAGCAGCACCAGATCGCCAGCGCTGGTGGTGCGCGCGGCGCGTCGGGAATCATGCAGCAGCATCAACGCCAACAGCCCAAAGGTCTCGGCATCGGGAAGCAGGGCGCAGAGCAACCGCCCGAGGCGGATCGCTTCGCCCGCGAGATCCGGGCGGGTGTGATGATCGCCAGACGAAGCCGAATAGCCCTCGTTGAACACCAGGTAGCAGACCATCAGAACCGCCTCGATACGCTGGGGCAATTCGTCGGGGCCAGGGATGTGGAACGGGATGCCAGCATCGCGGATCTTGGATTTTCCGCGCACGATGCGCTGGGCCATGGTGGCTGGCGCGACCAGGAAGGCCGCAGCGATCGCCTCGGTGGTGAGGCCGCAGACCTCGCGCAGGGTCAATGCGATTTGGACCTGGAAATCGAGGGCGGGATGGCAGCAGGCCAGAATCAGGCGGAGCTGATCGTCGTTGATCTCGCGCTCGGACAATTCGTTGCTGACCAGCGCGAGTTCTTCGGCAAGGCGGGCGATCTCTGGCTCCAGGTCGCGCTGTCTGGTGCGGCGCCGGATGGCGTCGATGGCCTTGAAGCGCGCGCTCGAGACGAGCCACGCGACTGGATTGGCCGGCAGCCCTTCCTTCGGCCACTGCCGTGTCGCGACCAGGAATGACTCCTGCACCGCGTCCTCTGCCAGATCGAAATCACCGACCAGGCGAACCACGGTGGCCAGCACCCGGCGGTGTTCGGTGCGGAAGATTTCGGCGATGGCGGTGGCGATGCTCGTCATCGTGGTGTCGCTTGTGGAGCCACGTGGTCGGCGTCGCGGGCTGGATTCCAGCATGCAGTCCTGGTGTCAAAAATGGCCAGGTCCCTCTGCTTGGTCAAGGTGTGTCCATGCGGGGACATCGTGCGGGGGAGATGCTTCCTCGATCGACCTGCCAGCTGGTGAGGTGCAACATGGGGTTGCCAACCTTGCGGCGGTAGCCGCCGCGCCATGGTGGGACCTTATTGACCCATTGAAAACCCTGGAAATCCGCGAGGTACCCCATGCGCGCAGCGCTCCATTCCCCAGTATCGTCCCACGCCGGGATCATCGCAGCCGGGGATGCCCTGGTCTTTCCACCATCAGCATCGACTTCGGCCGCACGACCCAAGTCCAGGCGGGTCCGCCCGGCGCCCGTGGTGACGGTTGATACCGCGCCGCCTGGTCTGGGCGAGAGGGCGCAGCAGGTCGCGGATCCGCACGCAGCGCTTTCGCCGGCGCAGGTGGCTGCATTCTTCGCGCACCTCGCCGGTCTCCCGCGCCTGATCGCCATGCTCCAGTACGGTTGCGGCCTGCACCTGATCGAGGCCGTGCGCCTGCGCGTCGCGGACCTCGATCTGGAACGGCGTCTGGTGGTGGTACGTGCTTCCACCGGTCCCGACCGCGTCGTACCCGTGCCGTTCGCGCTCGTGGAGCCACTGCGTGAACTGCTTGCGGTCCGGCTGCGCCAGCATCTCGCTGGGCGGCGCGGGACTGGGCCGCTGAGCGCCACGCCCGCGGCCGCGACACGCAAGCCGGCGGCAGCGTCGGGCTCCTGGCCCTGGCAGCATGTATTCGCTGGCGCAGAGGCGTGCGCCGATCCCGACCGGGAACGCTCAGCCCGCCTCCATCTCGATCCGCAACTGGTCCAGGGGATCCATCATCTGGCCTTCCGCGCCGCCGGCGTGCGCGCGCCGGTCTGCAATCAGACCCTGCGCGAGTGCTGCGCCGCCCATCTGCTGGACCGGGGCTGCGATCCGTGGGCGGTGCGGGACCTGCTCGGTCATGGGCCCATCCCGGCGGCAACGGCTGCCGAGCGCGGCCGCCCGCAAGCCTCCGCTGTCACGGCCAGCCCAGTCGATGCGCTACTCAGCGCGGTCGCGTGATCCTCCAGGGCCGGAGGACGGTGCAGGACTGACGCAACAAACCCCGCAAGGCCGGAGGACCGCGACCCGGATGCATCGGCTGGAGCGGGTACCCACGGCGAGGAGCCGCGGATACCGCCGCAAGCCGAGGAGGATGCCTGGGCTGGCCCAGGGCATGCCGCTGTGCAGGACGCAGCGGTGGCCCGGTCGGTCAGACCCGATCCAGCCGATCCATCCGGGTCGATGTGGTGCCGTGAGCCAGTGTCCCGCAGCACTGGACGCAGTGCCAGGGGCTCACGCGCGCAGGTGTCCCAGGCGGGCTTCGATCACGGCCTGTTCCAGTTCGCGGTGGGTACTCGGTATATCTGGAAGAGTCGAGGTTTCGGCGGCGCGCTCCAAAACCGCGGCGAGGCGCTGGAACTCGCGTTCGTGCAGATCGAGGTCTGCGTCCTCGATCAGCGCCTTCTCCTTGGTCGAGGTCTTGCGGTGGATGAGCCCGGCCAGGTAGGGCAGGTGATGGTCTTGACCAAGGATGGGCAGATTCGACTCGATGCGACCGGTGCGCATCAGGTGGATGCCGGTGAGCAGGACGCGGTAGACATACAGCAGCGGTTTCACGCGACGCGGGCGCTCCTTGTGGAACAGTTCCCATTGGGTGTGGGCGAAGCCCTTGTAGTGGTGGACGTGGTGACGGGTGACGCAGCCGTGCGCCAGGCGCTTGAGTTCTTCGTGTAACGGCGAGGTCCGGATGATCAGCGGAGAGTGGAGCTGCTCCAGCACATAGCCATTGCGTTTGAGCATCATCGCCACGAATTTGCGCAGGTCATGGGTGACCAGGTCCACCTCCAGGCCAGCGCGGTCGGCGGAGATCTCGAGAGTCTCGTCGCGGACATCGAGTCCGAGCATGCGCTCTGCGGGCAGCAGGTGGGCGCCTCGCAGGTCGAAGTCGGAATCGGGCGACGGAAAACCGTAGAGGTGCGCGCCACTGATGGTGACGAACACCAGGCGCTGCGGCTGGCGATCGAGTTCCTGATGGATGCGCGGGTCGAGGGTGGCGGGATCGAAGGCGGCATCAAAGGTGGTCATGTGGTCACCGCCGCGCGGCGGGCGCGGATCAGGAAGTCGTTGATGGCGCGGTAGTCGGGATGTTCGGGAAGGGGGGAGCGCGTGCTGGCGGCCTCGAAATGCCGGTGCAATTCGAGGCGCCAACTATCGACCTCGGCCCAGGGCACGGTGCCGTGCTTGATCGCCAACAGGCGATCACGATGCGTCTCGACGCGCACGGTGAGCTCGCCAGTCTCGAGCACGCCGATCCCTGACAGCAGCAGCCGGATCAGGTGCATGGCGTGCTTGGGTTTGACCTGGCCATGATTGCGCTGGTCGGCCTCGAGCTTGCGGAACTGCGAGGCCACGTAGCCGTTGTAGGTCTGGTAGACGAGGCGCGAGAGGAACCTGCCGCGCAGCGCGAGCAGCTCCGCGGCGATGGGCGCGCAGTGCTCGACCAGCGGCGACCACAGGCATTCGAGGATGTTCGGATTGGCCTTCAGCGCGAGCGAGACGAATTTCTGCAGCTCCCAGTAGACTTCCTCGTTGCCGTTGTCCTCGATCTGCTCGGGCACGCCGTAGAGCGACCAGTGCAGCTCGGCCGGCGGTAGATAGCAACCGCGCCGGTCGGTGTCCGACGCATCATCATCCAGGCCGAAGGCGCGCGAGCCCATCACGCAGCGGTAGATGATGTGGCGGGTCAGGTCGTGATCGGCGAGCACCGCGGAAGCGGTCAGCCCCTGGGCGAGCCAGGTGCCGAGCAGCACCAGCTCGTCGCGCAGGTAGGAGGCCTCGAAGCCATCGGGGAAGCGCACCCGGTAGGCGTGGGTGCCGTCAGAGGGAGAGCGCACGATGACGCCAACCGTGCCGGCCGGCACCGCCGGGCGCTCGGGCGTGGCTGCCAAGTCCGCGCGGGTCACGGCCTGGGTACCGATGGGCAGGATGGGCGGGCTCATGGGGTTTAGTGCCCGGGGTGCGCCTAACCCCCTCAGAGTGGAGGGGAAAAGGTGGTCCGCAGCGAGCGTAACGACTATGCGCGCCTGGGCTAGGCGCCATGACTGCAGGGCGGAAAGGAGGGGGCTAAGAAATTGTCCCGACATCTTTCCTGACAGCCCGCGTAAGGCCATGTATGGCTATCTGTTCCAGCCAATAGCGTCGGTCACATTGCAATTTGCAGGACCCAAGCTGGCCCTCGACTCCGCTTCCGGGGTTCACTAGGCTGACGGGGCGGTTCTTGGGGCACGACCCCTTCGGCGGATGGTACCAGCGCAGCACGCGCTGCGTCCGAACGCTGCCCGACCGCGGACCCGCGCGATCGACGCGCCTGCCCGATGGATCAGCCATGAAGAGCACCGGCAAGAAGACCACCACCCTCAAAGAGGCGGAGGTGGCGCTCGACAAACGCTGGTTGCTGAAGGCGCTGACCTCGCTCAAGCGCGGCGACTTCTCGGCTGAGCTGCCGAGCGAGTGGACCGGGATCGACGGCAAGATCGCCGACACCTTCAATGAGATCGTCGATCTCAACCGCAAGACCGTGCGCGAGCTCGACCGCCTCAGTCGCGTGGTCGGCAAGGAGGGCAAGCTCTCGCAGCGCGCCACCGTCGGCGCCGCGACCGGCGCCTGGGCCGACACCATCATCTCGGTGAACGCCCTGATCGACGACCTGGTGCATCCGACCTCCGAAACGGCGCGCGTCATCGGCGCGGTGGCCAAGGGCGACCTCTCGCAGTCGATGGCCTTGGAGATCGAGGGCCGCGCGCTGCAGGGCGAGTTCCGCCGCACCGCACTGACCGTGAACACCATGGTCGACCAGCTGTCGTCGTTCGCGTCCGAAGTGACGCGCGTGGCCCGCGAGGTCGGTACGGAAGGCAAGCTCGGCGGCCAGGCGCGCGTCAAGGGCGTGGCCGGCACCTGGAAGGATCTCACCGACAACGTCAACCTGATGGCCTCGAACCTGACCAGCCAGGTGCGCAACATCGCCACCGTGACCACCGCGGTCGCCAACGGCGACCTGACCAAGAAGATCACCGTCGACGTGAAGGGCGAGATCCTCGAGCTGAAGGACACCATCAACACCATGGTCGATCAGCTGAACTCGTTCGCCTCGGAGGTGACGCGCGTGGCGCGCGAGGTCGGCACCGAGGGCAAGCTCGGCGGCCAGGCCGAGGTCAAGGGCGTGGGCGGCACCTGGAAGGATCTGACCGACAACGTCAACTTCATGGCCGGCAACCTGACCAGCCAGGTGCGCAACATCGCCGACGTGACCAAGGCGGTGGCCGCGGGCGACCTCGGCAAGAAGATCACCGTCGACGTGCGCGGCGAGATCCTCGAGCTGAAGAACACCGTCAACACCATGGTCGACCAGCTCTCGTCGTTCGCGTCGGAGGTGACGCGCGTGGCGCGCGAGGTCGGTACGGAAGGCAAGCTCGGCGGCCAGGCCGACGTGCGCGGCGTGGCCGGCACCTGGAAGGACCTGACCGACAACGTCAACTCGATGGCCGGCAACCTCACCGGCCAGGTGCGCAACATCGCCGACGTGACCAAGGCGGTGGCCGCCGGCGACCTCTCCAAGAAGATCACCGTCGACGTGAAGGGCGAGATCCTCGAGCTGAAGGACACCATCAACACCATGGTCGACCAGCTCAACTCGTTCGCGTCGGAAGTGACGCGCGTGGCGCGCGAGGTCGGTACGGAAGGCAAGCTCGGCGGCCAAGCCGAGGTGAAGGGCGTTTCGGGCACCTGGAAGGATCTGACCGACAACGTCAACTTCATGGCCGGCAACTTGACCAGCCAGGTGCGCAACATCGCCGACGTGACCAAGGCGGTCGCCAACGGCGACCTCTCGAAGAAGATCACCGTCGACGTGCAGGGCGAAATTCTGGAGCTGAAGAACACCGTCAACACCATGGTCGACCAGCTGTCGTCGTTCGCCTCGGAGGTGACGCGCGTGGCACGCGAGGTCGGCACGGAAGGCAAGCTCGGCGGCCAGGCCGACGTGCGCGGCGTGGCCGGCACCTGGAAGGATCTCACCGACAACGTGAACTTCATGGCCGGCAACCTGACCAGCCAGGTGCGCAACATCGCCGACGTGACCAAGGCGGTCGCCAACGGCGACCTCGGCAAGAAGATCACCGTCGACGTGAAGGGCGAGATCCTCGAGCTCAAGAACACCGTCAACACCATGGTCGACCAGCTGTCGTCGTTCGCGTCCGAAGTGACGCGCGTGGCGCGCGAGGTCGGTACGGAAGGCAAGCTCGGCGGCCAGGCCGAGGTGAAGGGCGTCGCCGGCACCTGGAAGGACCTCACCGACAACGTCAACTCGATGGCCGGCAACCTCACCAGCCAGGTGCGCAACATCGCCGACGTGACCAAGGCGGTCGCCGCCGGCGATCTTGGCAAGAAGATCACGGTGACCGTGCAGGGCGAGATCCTGGAGCTGAAGAACACCGTCAACACCATGGTCGACCAGCTCTCATCGTTCGCCGCCGAGGTGACGCGCGTTGCGCGCGAAGTCGGTACGGAAGGCAAGCTCGGTGGTCAGGCCGACGTGCGCGGCGTGGCCGGCACCTGGAAGGATCTGACCGACAACGTCAACTTCATGGCCGGCAACCTCACCGGCCAGGTGCGCAACATCGCGGACGTGACCAAGGCGGTCGCCGCGGGCGACCTGACCAAGAAGATCACCGTCGACGTGAAGGGCGAGATCCTCGAGCTGAAGAACACCATCAACACCATGGTCGACCAGCTCAACTCGTTCGCGTCGGAGGTGACGCGCGTGGCGCGCGAGGTGGGCACGGAAGGCCGCCTCGGCGGCCAGGCGGAGGTGAAGGGCGTGGCCGGCACCTGGAAGGACCTCACCGACAACGTCAACTCGATGGCCGGCAACCTCACTGGCCAGGTGCGCAACATCGCCGAGGTCGCCACCGCCATCGCCAACGGCGACCTCTCCAAGAAGATCACCGTCGACGTGAAGGGCGAGATCCTGCAGCTGAAGGACACCATCAACACCATGGTCGACCAGCTGCGTTCGTTCGCATCTGAAGTCACGCGCGTGGCGCGCGAGGTCGGTACGGAAGGCCGCCTCGGCGGCCAGGCCGACGTGCAGGGCGTGGCCGGCACCTGGAAGGATCTCACCGACAACGTCAACTTCATGGCCGGCAACCTGACCGGCCAGGTGCGCAACATCGCCGACGTGACCAAGGCGGTGGCCGCCGGCGACCTCTCGAAGAAGATCACCGTCGACGTGAAGGGCGAGATCCTCGAGCTGAAGAACACCATCAACACCATGGTCGACCAGCTCAACTCGTTCGCGTCGGAAGTGACCCGCGTGGCGCGCGAGGTCGGCACGGAAGGCAAGCTCGGCGGCCAGGCCGAGGTCAAGGGCGTCTCGGGCACCTGGAAGGATCTCACCGACAACGTCAACTTCATGGCCGGCAACCTGACCAGCCAGGTGCGCGGCATCGCCAAGGTGGTGACCGCGGTCGCCAACGGCGATCTCAAGCGCAAGCTCACCGTCGAGGCCAAGGGCGAGATCGCCGAGCTCGCCGACACCATCAACAACATGACCGACACCCTGGCGACCTTCGCCGATCAGGTGACCTCGGTGGCGCGCGAAGTCGGCGTCGAAGGCAAGCTCGGCGGCCAGGCGCTGGTGCCCGGTGCGGCCGGCACCTGGAAGGACCTCACCGACAACGTCAACCAGCTCGCCGCCAACCTCACCACCCAGGTGCGCGCCATCGCCGACGTGGCGACCGCGGTGACCAAGGGCGACCTGACGCGCTCGATCGCGGTGGCCGCCCAGGGCGAGGTGGCCGCGCTGAAGGACAACATCAACGAGATGATCCGCAATCTCAAGGACACCACCATCAAGAACAACGAGCAGGACTGGCTGAAGACCAACCTGGCGAAGTTCTCGCGCATGCTCCAGGGCCAGAAGGACATGCTCACGGTGGGCAAGCTGATCCTCTCCGAGCTCGCGCCGGTGGTGTCGGCGCAGCAGGCGGTGTTCTACACACTCGAGGCGCCCAAGGATGAGCAGCTCGGCGCGAACCACGACGACACCCGGCTCAAACTGCTCGCCGGCTACGCGCTCTCCGACGACCACGAGATCGAGTACAAGCTCGGTGAGAGCCTGATCGGCCAGTGCGCGGTCGAAGGCGAGAAGATCCTGCTCACCGACATCCCCGACGACTACATCCGCATCTCCTCCGGCCTCGGCGAGGCCAAGCCGCACAACATCATCGTGCTGCCGGTGCTGTTCGAGGGCCAGGTCAAGGGCGTCATGGAGCTGGCCTCGTTCAACCGCTTCAGCCAGACCCACGAGGTGTTCCTCGACCAGCTCACCGAGTCGATCGGCATCGTGCTGAACACCATCGAGGCCAACACCCGCACCGAGGACCTGCTCAAGCAGTCGCAGTCGCTGGCGCGCGAGCTGCAGAGCCAGCAGGAGGAGCTGCAGAAGACCAACCAGCAGCTCGAGGAGAAGGCCGGCCTGCTCGCCAACCAGAACGCCGAGGTCGAGCGCAAGAACCAGGAGGTCGAGCAGGCGCGCTCGGCGCTCGAGGAGAAGGCCAAGCAGCTCGCGCTGACCTCGAAGTACAAGTCGGAGTTCCTCGCCAACATGTCGCACGAGCTGCGCACGCCGCTCAACTCGCTGCTCATCCTCTCCGACCAGCTGACCCGCAACCCGGACGGCAACCTCTCGATCAAGCAGGTCGATTACGCGCGCACCATCCACGCCTCGGGCAACGACCTGCTCTCGCTGATCAACGACATCCTCGACCTCTCCAAGATCGAGTCGGGCACGGTCACGGTCGAGGCCGGCGACCTGCAGTTCTCGGACCTGCAGGACTACGTCGAACGCACCTTCACCCACGTCGCCGAGTCGCGCGGCCTGGTCTTCGGCCTCGATCTCGACGCGCAGCTGCCGCGCTCGCTCTACACCGACGCCAAGCGCCTGCAGCAGGTCATCAAGAACCTGCTCTCCAACGCCTTCAAGTTCACCGAGGACGGCGGCGTGACGCTGCGCATCGCCCCGGTCACCGGCGGCTGGAGCCGCGACAACGAGGCCCTCAACAGAGTCGCCGGCACGGTGCTGGCCTTCTCGGTCACCGACACCGGCATCGGCATCCCGGCCGACAAGCAGCAGATCATCTTCGAGGCCTTCCAGCAGGCCGATGGTTCGACCAGCCGCAAGTACGGCGGCACCGGCCTGGGCTTGGCCATCAGCCGCGAGATTTCGCACATGCTCGGTGGCGAGATCCAGCTGTCCTCGCGCCCCGGCAAGGGCAGCACCTTCACCCTCTACCTGCCGATGACTTATGCGCCCGGCAAGGCGCAGCGCCGCCCGGTGGTCAGCGACGCCCACGCCGCCGCGCGCGAACAGGCCGACAATGTGGCGCCGATCGACATCCCGGAGCCGGGCCGCATCGGCAACGAGCTGAGCGACGACCGCGAGCGCATCGCCGTCGACGATTTCGTGGTGCTGATTATCGACAACGATCGCGGCTTCGCCTCGTTCCTGCTCGATCTGGTGCACGAGGTCGGCGCCAAGGCGCTGGTCACCTCGCGCGGCGGTGCCGGCATCGCCCTGGCGCGCCAGTACCGGCCGTCGGCGGTGATCCTCGACATCAAGCTCGCCGACATCGCCGGCTGGCGCGTGCTGCAGAGCATCAAGAACGACCTCGCCACGCGCCACATCCCGGTGCAGGTGGTCAGCAACGACGACGACCGCGCGCGGGCCATCCGCCACGGCGCCTTCGGCATGCTCACCAAGCCGGTGACGCGCGAACAGATGCTCGACGCGATCGTCGAACTGCGCGCCTTCGTCGCCGGCAAGGTCAAGCGCCTGCTGGTGATCGAGGACGACGCCCTGCAACGCCAGCGCGTCCTCGACCTGGTCGGTGGCGAGAACATCGAGACCGTCGCCGTCGGCACCGGGGCCGAGGCGATGGCCGCGGTCCAGACGCAGCCCTTCGACTGCATCGTGCTCGACCTGGGCCTGCCCGACATCGGTGGCATGGTCCTGGCGGAGCAGATGCAGGGCGCCGGCGGTGGCCGCTTCACCCAGCTCATCGTCTTCACCGGCAAGGAGCTGACCCAGGGCGAGGACGCGCAGCTGCGCCGCTTCACCAAGGCGGTGGTGGTCAAGGACGCGCGCTCGGCCGAGCTGCTGCTCGATGAGATCGCGATCTGCCTGCACCGTCCGCACCTGCAGATGTCGCGGGTGCACCGCGAGATGGTCGACCGCCTGCACCGCCCCGAGGAGGTGCTGCGCGGGCGCAAGGTGCTGGTGGTCGACGACGACATCCGCAACATCTTCGCCATGACCAGCCTGCTCGAGCGCTATGAGATGCAGGTCGGCTCGGCCGAGGACGGCAAGGACGCGATCCGCGCCATCGAACTCGATCCCGACATCGAGATCGTGCTGATGGACATCATGATGCCCGAGATGGACGGCTACGACACCATGCGCGCCATCCGCGCCAACCCGCGCTTCAAGTCGCTGCCCATCATCGCCCTGACCGCCAAGGCGATGAAGGGCGACCGCGAGAAGTGCATCGAGGCCGGCGCCTCGGACTACGTGTCGAAGCCGGTCGACACCGAGCACCTGCTGTCCCTGCTGTGCATCTGGCTGTACCGCTCGGCGGGCGCGTCGATTGGGGAGGAGCGCTGATGGACCCCGACGAGAAGGCGCCCGAAACGCACGTGGAAGCGGCCGGCGACGACGCCTTGGCCAAGGTGCTGCTGGTCGACGACCGCGAGGACAAGCTGCTCGCCATCGGTCTGGTGCTGGAGCCGCTCCGGGCCACGGTCATCACCGCGCGCTCCGGCAAGGAGGCGCTGCGGCTGGTGCTGCAGCACGAATTCGCGGTGATCCTGCTCGACGTCAGCATGCCGATCATGGACGGCTTCGAGGCCGCCGCGCTGATCCGCCAGCGCAAGTCCTCGGAGCGTACCCCGATCATCTTCATCACCGCGATGAGCGCCACCGACACGCACGCCACGCGCGGCTATTCGCTGGGTGCGGTCGACTATATCTACGCGCCGGTGCTGCCCGACGTGCTGCGCGCCAAGGTCGGGGTGTTCATCGACCTCTTCGAGCGCTCGCGCGAGATCCGCCGCCAGGCCGACTGGCTGCGCCAGGAGGCGGAGCGGCGCGCCCTGAACCTCGAGACCCGCCTCGACGGGCTGCTCAACCGCCTCAACGTCGGGGTGTTCCGCTCCACCGTCGAGGGGCAGCTGATCAACGCCAACCCGGCCTTCCGCCGCATCTTCGGCATCGCCGCGAACGCCGACCTCACCGGGATCAACATCGCCAATCTCTACCAGCAGACCGAGGAGCGCTCGATGCTCGTCCAGCGGCTGGAGCGCGAAGGCCGCATCCAGGACCACCACGTGCGCCAGCGCCGCGTCGACGGCGCGGTGATTTGGGCGTCGCTGTCGAAGACCCTGGTCAGCGAGACCGGCAGCGGGCGCTGGATCGACGGGCTGGTCGAAGACATCACCACGCGCAAGGAGGCCGAAGCCGCGCTCATCGCCAAGAGCGAGGAGCTGGCGCGCAGCAATGCCGAGCTCGAGGAGTTCGCCTACATCGCCTCGCACGACCTGCAGGAGCCACTGCGCATGGTCGCCTCGTACTCGTCGCTGGTCGCCGACCGCTACGCCGCCGTGCTCGACGACAAGGGCCGGGTCTTCCTCGGCCACCTCGTCGAAGGCGCCAAGCGCATGCAGAACCTGGTGCGCGACATCCTCGCCTATTCGAAGGTCGGCAAGTCGACCGCGTTGCAGGAGGTCGATTGTGAGGCACTGATCGAGAAGGTGCTCTACAATCTCCAGCAGATGATCGAGGACTGCGGCGCCGAGATCCGGCGCATGCCCCTGCCGACGGTGACCGGCGACCCGGTGCTGATCGGGCAGATCTTCCAGAACCTGATCGGCAACGCCCTGAAGTTCCGCACCAAGGATGCCCGGCCGGTGGTCGCCATCAACGTCGCGCAGGGCGAGCGCGAGTGGCGCTTCTCGGTGACCGACAACGGCATCGGCATCGCGCCGGAGTACCACGAGCGCATCTTCCGCGTCTTCCAGCGCCTGCACACCGCTTCGGAGTACGCCGGCACCGGCATCGGCCTGGCCATCTGCCGCAAAGCCATCGAACACCATGGCGGGACCATCACCCTCGAATCGGAAGTCGGCAAGGGCGCGACCTTCACCTTCGCCATTCCGCTGGCCGCGATGCGCGCCGGCGCGCAGGTCGCCACGTCGGTTTGACCGCTTTCCCACTGCTGCGAAATGAATTCCTGCCCGACTCCGTCGCCCACCCATACGACCCAGGTCTGAAACTCATGTCCGCTTCCCAATCCGGGTTCATCCTGCTGGTCGAGGATAACGCCGGCGACCGCATGCTCTTCAGCGAGGCGCTCGAGTACGCGCGCTGCGACATCGCTCTCCATGTGGCCGCGTCCGCAGAAGAGGCCCTGCGGGTCATCCGCGAACCGGATCCGGCCAGGGGCCTACCACGCCTGATCGTCCTCGACCTGCACATGCCCGGCAAGGACGGCAAGGCCATGCTCAGCGAACTCGCGGACCTGCCGCAGGCCGCTGGCGTCCCGGTGATGATGCTGACCTCGTCCAACCGCCCGCGCGACCAGGAGGAGTGCCTCGCGCTCGGCGCCTGCGGCTTCCGCGTCAAGCCCAACGACTGGGTCGGCTATCAGGAGCTGATCGCCTACCTGCAGCCTTTCTGGCAGAGCGCGCAGCGCGTCGGTGGCGCCTGACGCAAGGGGATGGGCGTGTGATCGAGCAGTGCTGACGCCAATGCAGAGGGCGATGGAGCGCGAACGGGGTCGTCCAGGGCCACCGACCGTTTGAAGAGCCGTACATGGCCTGATCTGTTCGGGTTCTCGCGCCATGCCCACCGGCGTCGGGTGCGGACGTGCGCGTGAGCGGGTGCCAGCCGCGACTGCGCTTCTCGCAGGGTCGCTGACCCCGTCGCAGTGCTGAATGCAGCGGTGTTGTAGCTTCGCGCCACGACCCCGTTGGTGCCTGGTTCGCCCTCGCAGGATGTGCGGAAAGCGAGCGTTGCGGTTGCCTGCAATGGCGCTGCAGGTGATCCGTGCCAAACACGTCGCTGCGGACTTCGGAATGCCGGGTCGTCGTCCGCGGGAGCAGGTGTTTGGCGCGCCGCTTGCTCACGCTGGAGGACCCTGGGAAGCCGATGACCACAACGTCCACCAATCCTCCCGACCCCTTGGCGGGCACGACCGCTGCCCAGCCCACGGCGCCGTCCTCGGACAGCGCCGGGGTCTCGGTGCACACGCCGCGCTACCGCCTCTCCGAAGGCCGCCCATACCCGCGCGGGGCCACGTGGGACGGCAAAGGCACCAATTTCGCCATCTTCTCGGCGCACGCGACCAAGGTCGAGATCTGCCTGTTCTCGCCCGACGGCCGCCAGGAGCTGGAGCGCATCGAGCTGCCGGAATTCACCGACGAGGTGTGGCACGGCTACCTGCTGGGGCTGCCGCCGGGCACCCTCTACGGACTGCGCGTGCACGGACCCTACGAGCCGCTCAACGGCCACCGTTTCAACCCCAACAAGCTGCTCCTCGACCCCTATGCCAAGTCGCACGTCGGCGAGCTGATCTGGGGCGCGGAGATCTTCGGCTACACCCTCGGCCATCCGGACCTCGACCGCTCCTTCGACACCCGCGACAGCGCGCCATTCATGCCCAAGTGCCGCGTCGTCGAGAGCGGATTCACCTGGGAGCACGAGCGCAGCGACGTGGCGTGGGATCGTCAGGTGATCTACGAGCTGCACGTGCGCGGCTTCACCAAGCGGCACCCGCAGGTGCCGGAGGCGCTGCGCGGCACCTTCGCCGGACTCGGCGAGCCAGCGCCCATCGACTACCTGCGCAAGCTCGGGGTGACCGCGGTCGAGCTGCTGCCGATCCACACCTTCGTCAACGATGGCAACCTGGCCGGCAAGGGCCTGACCAATTACTGGGGCTACGATTCGATCGGATTCTTCACCGCTGATCCGCGCTACTTCTCGGCTGGCGCCGATGCCAACGAGTTCAAGCGGCTCGTCGACCGCATGCACGGCGCGGGCCTGGCGGTGATCCTCGACGTGGTCTACAACCACACCGCCGAGGGCAATGAGCTCGGGCCGACGCTGTCCTTCAAGGGCGTCGACAATGCTTCATACTACAACCTGGTCGCGGACCAGCGCCGCTACTACCTCAACAACACCGGTACTGGGAATACCCTCAACCTCGCCCACCCGCGCGTGCTGCAGATGGTCATGGACAGCCTGCGCCACTGGGTGACCGACATGCGCGTCGACGGTTTCCGCTTCGACCTCGCCACCGTGCTCGGGCGCGAGACGCACGGCTTCGACTCCTTCGGCGGCTTCCTCGACAGCTGCCGGCAGGACCCGGTGCTGAGCACCGTGAAGATGATCGCCGAGCCCTGGGACTGCGGACCGGGCGGTTACCAGGTCGGACGCTTCCCGCCGGGCTGGGCGGAGTGGAACGACCGCTTCCGCGACACCGTGCGCTCGTTCTGGAAGGGCGACGCCGGCACCACGCCTGACCTGGCGCGCCGGCTCACGGCGTCGGCGGATTCCTTTGACCACTTCGGGCGCAAGCCCTGGGCGAGCGTGAATTTCGTCACCGCCCACGACGGTTTCACGCTGCACGATCTGGTGTCCTACAATGACAAGCACAACGAGGCCAACGGCGAGGGCGGCAGGGACGGCACCAGCGACAACCGCTCGTGGAACCACGGTGCCGAGGGCCCGACGGAGGATCCGGCCATCAACGAGCTGCGCGCGCGCCAGAAGCGCAACCTGCTGGCGACCATGTTGCTGTCACAGGGCACGCCGATGCTGGTCGCGGGCGACGAGTTCGGGCGCACCCAGCGCGGCAACAACAACGCCTACTGCCAGGACAACGAGATCAGCTGGCTCGACTGGGATGGCATCGACGAGGCCGGGCGGGGACTCTGCGACTACCTGCGGAAACTCATCTTCCTGCGCCAGCATCTGCCGGTGCTGCGCCGCAATCGCTTTCTCAACGGCGCCTACAACCAGGACCTCGACGTCACTGATGTGCGTTGGCTGTCGACGGCGGGCACCGACCTGAGTCCGGCGCAGTGGGCCGACCCCGAGATGCGCTGCTTCGGCATGGTCATCGATGGGCGTAGCCAAGTGAGTGGCATCCGCCGGCCGGGCGCTGATGCGACCATCCTGATCGTCATCAACGGCCATCACGACGTGGTGAACTTCACCTTGCCCGATATCCCGGGTCCCGACCAGTGGACATGCCTGTTGGATACCAATGTGCCGGTGCGCACCACCCTGCCCGCCTTCGTCACCGGCGACGTGTACATGATGACCGGACGTTCGCTGGCGCTCTTCGCGCTTGAGGCGAAGGGACTCACCGCACGCATCTTCGAGCGCATCGCGGGACGGATGACGGGCTCAGGATGAACCGCGGGCACGATTGGGAACGAACACGCATTGCAATATGCAGCGCTATGCCACCAAGGGACTTAGGTCTAAAAAACTGATGAAATCATGATTGACAATCTGCGCAAAGCGGGTTGAAACGGCAACCACAAAGGACGGCACATGCCCTATTCAAAACGGCTCGCACCCCTCATCGCGCGCTGTGAATCAGAACTGGTCAGCGATTGGCTGGTGCGGATCGCGG
>JACDGQ010000211.1 GCA_013821615.1 Planctomycetota bacterium | reverse complement strand
GATCGGACCAGATCGCGCCGCGGCGGTGGCGGCCAAGGACGCTGCTATCAGCGCGCTCGTGGATGGCGTCGACGACACCACCATGCGCCGCATCAGCGGCGAGGCCCTGGACCTGGCCGCAGCCCAGGCGCTCGTCCCGGCCCTGGCCGCCGCGCCCGTGGCAGTCGCCGAAGAGGCCTGGGTCGAGCTGCGCTACGCCACCTACCTCGAGCGCCAGGCGGTGCGCATCGCCCGCCAGCAGCGCCTGCGTGACCTGCCGCTGCCTGCGGATCTCGACCTGGTGGCGATCCGCACGCTCAGCACCGAGGGCCGGCTGACGCTCCAGCGCCGTCGCCCGCGCACCATCGGCGAGGCCGGCACCCTGCCCGGCGTCACCCAGGCCGACATCGAGACGCTGTGGGCAGTGATGCAGGGGCGGCTGAAGCGCGCGGAGGCGGCTGGAGGCGGGTGAGAAGCGCGCGCAGGCGAGCGCTCGGCAATCTCTGATCGCCTCTCGCCTCCCCGCTCCTGCCCGCTCGCTGCTGGCCGTCGGCGGCACGTCACCAGTCTCGCGTCACGAGTCACGTGCCTAGCGCCTAGCGCCTCCCACGCCCCACACCCCCCTTGTCGAACGCCCCCGGGCAGTACCCCCTCGTGGCCGCCGATCCCGATGTATACTGGTGCATCGCCAGCGCGGCATGACGCCACGTTCCGGACGAGCAAGGACCGACCCGCCATGGACAATGTGAAGTCTGAACCCAACTCCTGGCGCATGTTCCGCATCATGGGTGAGTTCGCGGCCGGGTTCCAGACGCTCAGCGAGATCCCCTCGGGCATCACCATCTTCGGCTCGGCGCGCACCAAGCCCGGCCACCCCTACTACGAGGCCGCCGCCGCCATCGGCGAGGCCGCGGTGGGTCGCGGCTTCCCGGTCATCACCGGCGGCGGCCCGGGCATCATGGAGGCCGGCAACCGCGGCGCGAAACGCGCTTACGGCACAAGCGTCGGGCTGGCCATCAACCTGCCCATGGAGCAGAGCTCCAACCCCTACATCACCGTCGAGGTCAAGTTCCACTACTTCTTCGTGCGCAAGGTGATGTTCCTCAAGCACTGCTGCGCGGTGGTGGTGATGCCCGGCGGCTTCGGCACCCTCGACGAGATGTTCGAGGTCCTGACCCTGGTGCAGACGCACAAGATCGCGCCCATGCCGATCGTGCTCTACGGCCGCGCCTTCTGGAGCGGGCTGATCGACTGGATCAAGGCCACCATGGAGGACCGCGAGGGCTACATCAGCCATGGCGACCTCGACCTGGTGACCATCGTCGACAGCGTCGAGGAGGCCATGGCGGCGCTCGCCCACGTGCACCCCGAGAAGCCCAAGCCGCTGATCGCCGGGCAGTAGGCGCGCGCCGCGCGAGCGGTCGACTCGCGCTGTGGATGGCCGGGCGGTCTCAACGCGATACGACGTGACCTCTCAACGCAGAGACGCAGAGGGCGAGGCTCAGGGCCGCAGAGGACCGCCTTGAGCCGAAGAGCGCGTAGCGGGAGATGGACATGTCGTGAAAACCGCTCCCAATCCGGTTACCTGAAGCCGGAAGCCGTCCTCTGCGGCCCTTTGCCCGACCCTCTGCGCCTCTGCGTTTCAATCCCGAAGCACCATGGACCCACCCGCGGGCGCTGCTGGTCGGACCGGGTCCCATACGCCGAGCGCATGCCTGGATGCGCAGCGCGACTGGCGGTTGTGCTTCCCGGCTGCGGCCGATCATCGCGGCCCCCCGACGGAAGCTCATCCCATGGCCCAGCCCGGCGCCCCCAAGACCACCGAGATCGCGCATTCCGACCCGGCCGTCGAGAACGCCCAGCTGATCTTCCGCGACGCGTGGGCCGCCCTCGAGTCCAGCCTGGGGCGGAAGAGCCTGCGCTTTCCCAAGGAGATCATCTGGCTGAACGGCGCGCCCGGCTCGGGCAAGGGCACCAACACCCCGTTCATCCTGCGCGAGCGCGGCATCACCGCGAAGCCGGTGGTCACCAGCGAGCTGCTCAACACCGACGAGGCCCAGGCGATCAAGGCCGCCGGCAACCTGGTCAGCGACCAGGTGGTGGTCGCCCTGCTGTTCCGCAAGCTGCTCGACCCGACCTACCTCAACGGCGTGATCGTCGACGGCTTCCCGCGCACGCGCGTGCAGTGCGAGTGCCTCAAGCTGCTCTACCAGAAGATGCTCGAGCTGCGCAAGGAGTTCTACGGCACACCGCTCGGCCAGCACTTCCCGCAACCGGTGTTCCGCATCACCGTGCTCTACGTCGAGGAACACGAATCGGTGGAGCGCCAGCTCAAGCGCGGCCGCCAGATCATCGCGCACAACCAGCGCATCCGCGACACCGGCGTCGGCGAGCTGCTCGAGGAGCGCGCCACCGACACCAACGAGGAGGCCTGCCGCAAGCGCTACCGCATCTTCAAGGAGCAGGCGCTGGAGGCGCTGCAGTCGCTCAAGAAGACCTTCCACTACCACCTGGTCAACGCCCAGGCCGACGTCGCCACGGTCGAACGCAACATCATCCACGAGTTCCAGTACCAGAGCACGCTCGAGCTCGACGACGAGACCCTCGACTCGATCAACCACATCCCGCTCGCCAGCGACATCGTGCTCAACGCGCGCCAGCTGCTGGTGCGCCGCCTCGACTCGTACCAGCGCGAGCACACCGCGCTGTTCAAGCAGGTGAACTACGTGATCGAGCACGAGTTCATGCCGGTGATCAGCATCCACTCGATCAGCGGCCGCGCCGAGATCGCCAGCGAGAACCCGCTCTTCGCCCAGCCCATGGCCCTGCTCATGCTGCTCGACGTGTTCAACGAGCGCGGCTACTACGCGGTCGGCTACACCGAGACCAAGGACATCCCCGCGCGCATCGATCTCACCACCGGCGAGATCACCTGCCGCAGGAAGCCGGTGTACCGCTTCTCGATCAGGTTCCAGGGGTCGGTGATCCGGCGCGGGAACTGACTTCTTTGAGTGCGGAGTGCGGAGTGCGGAGTGCGCTGGTGCACATCGCGATTCCTCCGTTGACGATGTGTTTTCCTTGGCAACGCTTTCTCGACCCATGAGCTGATTCCAACGACCCCGCACCCCGCACCCCGCACCCCGCACCCCGCACCCCGCACCAATAAAAAAATGCGCTGCTACACCTGGAACGTCAACGGCATCCGCGCGGTGGCCAAGAAGAACCTGCTGCCGTGGTCGGTGCTTGGCGACGGCGACGTGATCTGCCTGCAGGAGACCAAGGCCCAGGTCGAGCAGCTCGACCCCGCGCTGGCCGCGCCGGAGGGCTGGCACAGCTTCTGGCACTCGGCGGCCAAGCCCGGCTACAGCAGCGTGGCGATCATCAGCCGCATCAAGCCGGACGAGGTGGTTGCCGGGATCGGCGACGAGCAGTTCGACTGCGAGGGGCGCGTGCTGGCGGCACGCTACGGCACCCTGGTGGTGATCTCCGCCTATTTCCCGAACAGCCGCGAAGCGGGCCTGCGGCTGCCGTACAAGCTCGCCTTCTGCGCGCGGCTCGAGGCCTACCTGGCGGAGTGGCGCGCCAAGGGCTGCGAGGTGCTGCTGATGGGCGACTACAACATCGCGCACCAGCCCATCGACCTGGCGCGGCCCAAGGACAACGCCAAGAACGCGGGCTTCCTGCCGGACGAGCGCGCGTGGATGACGCGTTATCTCGGCCTGGGCTACCACGACGTCTTCCGCGAGGCCAACCCCGACCTGGTCGGCGCCTACACCTGGTGGACCGCGTGGGGCGGCGCGCGCGACCGCAACGTCGGATGGCGCATCGATCTCGGCACCGTCAGCCCGGGCCTGCTCGGCCGCGTGCAGGGCAGCCAGATCCATCCCGAGATCCTCGGCAGCGACCACTGCCCGGTCAGCGTCGAGCTGGCCTGAGCGGCGGCGCGCGATGACCGCGGCCCCGATCCTGCGCAGCGCCACGGCCGCCGACCTGCCGGCGATCAGCGCGATCTACAACCACTACGTGCGCACCTCGACCGCCACGTACCAGCTCGCCGAGGACACGCCCGCGGAGCGCGCCGCGTGGTTCGCCGCGCACGGGCCCGGGCACGCGGTGACGGTCTGCGTCGCCGACGGCGCGGTCGTCGCGTGGGGCTCGCTGTCCCCCTTCCACCCGCGCGCCGCCTTCGCACGCACGCTCGAGGACTCGCTTTACGTCCACCCCGCGCACCTGCGCCGCGGGCTCGGCCGCCTGCTGCTGACCGACCTCATCGCGCGCGCCCGCGCCGCCGGCGCGCACAGCATCATCGCCGCGATCTCCGCCGACCAGGCGCCGAGCCTGGCGCTGCACCGCGCCTACGGCTTCAGCCCCTGCGGAACACTGCGCGAAGTCGGCCGGAAGTTCGACGGCTGGCTCGATCTGGCTTATTTGCAATTGCTGGTGTGAGCGGAATCGGCGGCGGCTGACGGCAGATGCCCTTCAGCGCGGCGATTCCTTCACGGCGCGCCAATCCCTGCCGTCATAAGCCGGCGCGAAGATCTCGAAGAACTGGCTGCCCGCGTCCGCGGTGTTCTCCAAAGAGTGCGCCGCACCGCGCGGGATGGTGATCACGTCACCAGGGCCATAGCGGAAATTCCGCGCGCCCAGGCGCGCCCACCCGCTGCCGGCGGCGACAATCAGGGTGCGGTCGTGATGGTCGTGCACATGCGCGGCCTCCTCCTTGCGCAGCAGCAGGACGTGGGTGCTCGACCCGGCCTCGCTGTGCACCAGGCGCCGCGCGAAGGGGTCGGCGCGCTCCTGATCGGACCATTCGACCTCGGGCTGGATGTGCTCCGGGGTGATCAGGCGCAGGCGCGCGTCGCCGCAGCCTGCGAGCAGGGCGAGCGCAGCGCCCATACCCACAGGACGGCCCCAGCCCGCCAGGTTCCGGAAGATGCGCGCGGCGGAGCGGACGATGGATTCCATGGCCGCCTTATCGCCATCCACCCCACCTCGGCAACGTGCATGTTCGCGACCCCCCATGCTCAGGCCCCCGCGTGCCACATCCCCCCTCACCCATGCCCGCCCCGAGGACCCCTCCGTCGCAGCTTCAAGCATCGAGCTTCGAGACTCGACGCTCGCAGCTCGCAGCTTGTTCCTCGCGCCCAGGGTCTGAAATCCCCGCCATTCGCCATTTCCCCCATCCCCGTTATCCTCCCGCCATGCGCGTCGCGATCCTCGATTACCAGGCCGGCAACCTGACCTCGGTGCAGCGTGCCCTGGCCCACCTCGGCCAGGACGCCCAGGTCACCGCGCGGCCCGACGAAGTCGCTCGGGCCGATCGCGTGATCTTCCCTGGCGTCGGTGCCGCCGGCAGCTGCATGGCCAACCTGCGCGCCGCCGGCCTGGACCAGGCGCTGCGCGAGGTCATCGCCGCCGGCCGCCCCCTGCTGTGCATCTGCGTCGGCATGCAGCTGCTGTTCGACTCCAGCGAAGAGGACGGTGGCGTCGCCTGCCTCGGCCTGCTGCCCGGCGCGGTGCGCCGCTTCCGCCCGGCGGATCCGACCATCAAGGTGCCGCACATGGGCTGGAACCCGGTCACCCTGCGCGATCCGCTCGCCGCCGGCATCGCGCCGGACAGCCCGTTCTACTTCGTGCACAGCTACTACTGCGACCCGGGCCCGGGTGTCGAGGTCATCGCGACCAGCGTGCACGGCCAGGAGTTCTGCGCCGGCGTGCGGCGCGGCAACCTCGCCGCCTTTCAGTTCCATCCCGAGAAGAGTGGGGCCGTCGGTCTGAAACTGCTGGCGAACTTCCTGGCCTGAGCCGCGGCCTTCAGTCGCTGCTGCTCGACGACGAGCCACCGCTGTCGCTCGCGGACCCGCCGCTGTCGCTCGACGGGCTGCTGTCGGACGATGACGAGCCACCATCCGAGCCGCTTGAGCCACCTCCGGCATCGCCGCCGTGATGGCCGTGACCGTGATCGTGGCCGTGATGATGACTGTGACCGTGGTGGTGTCCGTGGTCGTGACCGGTACCGGGCTGATGGCCCGGCTCTGCGGAGACGCCGTCCGTTTGCTGGCTCGGCCAACCCCCATTGCCCTCGCCAGACAGCATCTGGAAGCCAGGAGCGACCCCATCGTCGTCAAGGTCGCGGC
>JACDGQ010000210.1 GCA_013821615.1 Planctomycetota bacterium | reverse complement strand
GCCATCAGCCGCAGTTTGATCTCATCGACGCAGGCGGGGGTGAAGAGGTTCTTCATGGGCGCTGGCTTGGTTGGAGTGGCGCGGCTGCGGGCAGGCTGCTGCTGCGCGTGGTCGCCCACGCCGAGAGGAGATCCGCAATGCAGGATGGCGCGGTCGCGTCCGAGGGGAAGGCGTTGGGAGGGCGGGCGCTCTGGAGCGGCGCGAACGGGAACCCGCCATCACGGTAGGCAGTGCGCGTGCGTGGTCCGGCTTGCCAGGCAGCGAACGGGGACGAGGCTGCCCGGGCTTGCAGGTGGATGACGCCCGGCGGCCACCGTTTCCGTCGTCGCCTGCTGATCCTGCAGGAAGCCCCATGGACGCCCCCCGATGATCCCGACCGTCCTGGTCACCGCACCCGAGCACGTGAAGGGCGGCGCCGTCTTCACGGAATGCGCGGACATCGCCTTCCTGCCGGTGCCCGCGGATGAGGCCGAGCTGGCCGAGGCGGTGCTGCGTCACGACTGCCAGGCCGTGATCATCGGCGCCAAGCGCTACGTCGGGCCGCTCTACGCGGCGCTCGCGCGCACCGCGCGGGGCCGCGCCACGCTGCTCGCGCGCTTTGGTGTCGGCCACGATGGCGTGGACAAGGCGCAGGCACGCGCGCTGGGTATCCTGGTCACGAACACCCCGGGCACGCTCGATGCCAGCGTCGCCGAGCACACCTTCTGGCTGATCGGCTCCCTGGTCCGCCACGTGGCCGATCTGCACGGCCGCTTCCGCGCCGGCGAGTGGGCCGCCACCCCGGGCACGGAGCTCGCGGGCCGCACCCTGGGCCTGCTCGGCTGCGGTCCGATCGCCCAGCGCGTCGCTGCGATCGCGCGCTTCGGCTTCGGCATGCGCGTCCTCGCCTGCGGACGCCGTCCACGTGCGGAGCTGGAGGCGGCCAGCGGCCGCACCATCGCGCAGATGGGCATCGACGTTCACACCCAGGCCATCGACGACGTGCTGCAGGCGGCCGACATCGTCAGCCTGCACCTGCCGTCGACGCCCGAGACGGCGCGGCTGATCGACGGTCCGCGGCTCGCCCGCATGCGGCCGGGCGCGCTGTTCATCAACACCGGGCGCGGCGCGCTGGTCGACGAGATCGCCCTCCACCAGGCGCTCAGCGCGGGCGCCCTCGGCGGAGCGGGGCTCGACGTCTTCGCGCAGGAGCCCTACCAGCCGGCCGATCCGGCGCATGACCTGCGCCAGCTGCCCAACGTGGTGCTGACCCCGCACGTCGCGTCGAACACCGCGCAGGCGAATCGGCGCATGGCCGAGGCCTGCGTGGCCAACCTCGGGCATTTCTTCGCCGGACGCACCGCCGCCATGACCTGCGTCCGGTGATCCGGAGCGCGCCATGACCGCGGCGACGATCACGGCGGCACCGACGCGGGCCCGGCGCCGCGTGCTCGGCTATCTCGGCGCGCTGGCCTTCCTGACCTACCTCGACCGCGCCTGCCTGGCTGCGATCAAGCCCGCGGTGATGGACGATCTCCACCTGACCATGGATCAGATGAGCATGGTCTTCAGCGCCTTCGTGCTGGCCTACGGGGTGTTCGAGATCCCTACCGGGCACTGGGGCGACCGCATCGGCCGGCGCCGCGTGTTGGCGCGCATCGTCGCGTGGTGGTCGACCTGCACCATCGCCACGGCCGGCGCCTTCAGCTACGCCAGCCTGCTGGTCATCCGCTTCCTCTTCGGCGCGGGCGAGGCGGGCGCCTTCCCGAATGCGACCGCGGCCATCGCGCGCTGGTTCCCGGTCACCGAGCAGGGCATGGCGCAGGGCATGCTGTTCGCCAGCGCGCACTTCGGCGCAGCCGTGACGCCGCTGATCGTCGGCGGACTGCTGCATGTCGTGTCGTGGCGCCTGCTGCTGGTGGCCTTCGGCGCGTTCGGCTTCATCTGGGTGTGCGCGTGGTGGCGCTGGTTCCGCGATGATCCGGCCGCGCACCCGGACGTTGATGCGGCCGAACTCGCCCTCATCGCTGCGGATCGGGTCGCGCCCGCGCCCGCCGGCACTGCCGGGCCGCGCCTGCTGGCGGTGCTCGCCAACCGCTCCCTGCTGCTGCTCTGCCTGGTCTACGCGGCCAACGGCTACGGCTTCTATTTCCTGATCACCTGGCTGCCCGACTACCTTAAGGGCTTCCACCACTTCTCGCCGCTCGAGCTGCAGCTCTACGCCGGCCTGCCGCTTCTGCTCAGCGTGCCTGCGGATCTTTTCGGCGGGCGGCTCACCGATGCGCTGGCGCGGCGCTACGGCCTGCGCATGGGGCGCACGCTGGTGGGCTGCATCGGCTACATCCTCGCCGGCGCCGCGGTCGTCGGCTCGACCTGCTGCACCTCGCCAGTGGCGGCGGTGGTGCTGTTCTCGATCGGGGCCGCGTGCTCGATGGCCACGCTGGGCGCCACCTGGTCGACCTGCACCAGCATCGGCGGCGCGACCACCGGCACGGTCGGGGCGGTGATGAATTCAGCGTCGCAGATCGGCGCATTCTGCAGCCCGCTGGTGACCACCTTCATCTTCAAGCGCTACGGGGACATGACCATGCAGATCTACGTCATCGGCGCGCTCTACGTGGTCGCCGCGGTCGCGTGGCTGTTCATCGACGCGCGCGCGCCGGCGCTGACGCCTAGGACAGCGGACCCGGTCGCGCGGCAGGACTGAGTCGTCCCCACGGGATCATCGTGCCGTCCCGCTGATCGCCGCTCGGCTCCATGTGGCGGACTGCTGGCTCCCGTGGGAGCGTCTCGCGCGTGCCCAGGGCTCGACGGTCGGGCTATTGTCCCGCGGGTAGCGCCCGCACCATCCACGCAGGAGCCTGCCATGATCCGTCGCCCACTCGGTTCCAGCGGCCTCACCATCTCCACGGTCGGACTCGGCGCCTGGGCGATCGGCGGCTGGATGTGGGGGGCGCAGGACGACGCCGACAGCATCGCCGCCATCCACGCCGCGGTCGACGCGGGGGTCGACTGGATCGACACCGCGCCGATCTACGGCTCCGGCCGCTCGGAGCGCATCGTCGGCGAGGCGCTGCGGCAGTTGCCTGCGGCGCGGCGGCCGCTGGTCTTCACCAAGTTCGGTCTGGGCGACGACAGCGAGCAGGTGGCGAAGTCCGCGACGCGCACGCAGGTTGTGGCGGAATGCGACGCCAGCCTGAAGCGCCTGGGCGTCGCGCGCATCGACCTCTTCCAACTGCACTGGCCGGCGCCACAGGACATGGCCGAGACCGCCGGCGCTTGCGCAGAACTGGTCAAGGCTGGGAAGGTGCGCTGCGTCGGGGTCAGCAATTTCAGCGTCGCGCAACTGGACGCGTGGACGGCGACCGGCCTGCCGCTGCATGCGCTGCAGTCACCCTACAGCCTGATGCGCCCGGCAGTCGCGGACACCGTGCTGCCGTGGTGCCAAGCGCATGGCCTGGGCGCCATCGCCTACTCGCCGCTGTTCCGCGGCATGCTCTTCGGCACCTGGAGCGCGAACAAGAGCTTCCCGCCCCATGATTCGCGCAGCACCCACAAGGACTACCGCGGTGCGCGCCTGGCCCGGCACCTCGTCGCGGTCGCCGAGCTGCAGGAGCTCGCCGCCGACCACGGTCTGACCTGCCCGCAGCTCGCCATCGGCGCGCTGCTCAGCACTCCCGGCCTGACCGGCTGCATCGTTGGCGCGCGCAACGCCGCGCAGGGGGCGGCGCTCGGCTGGCTGGGCGAGCCGATCACAGCGGAGCAGCAGGCCGCCGTGCAGGTGGTGATGTCACGGCTGAACGCGGATCTGGTGGGGATCCCGGAAGGCTGAACTCCGCTCCTGAGTTCACCCCGGCAGCTTGGCCGCGAGCACGTCGACCTTCTCGATGCTCGGCGGCACCGCCAGCAGCTCGCCGGCCTTGGCCATGAGCGCCGCGGCGATCGGACCTGCGAGGTGGGCGGCGCGCCCGCTCTCGTCGGCGAAGGCGTCAAAGATGCCGAAGGTGGACGGCCCCAGCCGCAGCGCGAACCAGGCGGTGGTCTTGGCCTCGGCATTGGCCAACGGCAGTGCGCTCGCCAGGAAGGCGGCGACGGCGGCCTCCTTGCCGGGCTTGGCTTCGAGCTTGGCGAGGATTCCGACGGTGACCATGGCGGTGCTTCCTGGAGGTGGCTGCGGTGCGGCTGGGACGCCGTCATGTAGGGATGGGATGGAGACGGTGCAATGCGATTCGGGATGGGAATAGGCAGGGCAGCGGCCCCACGGATTCCGAGTGCAGAGGTAGGCGAGCGCCGTGCCCGCGCAGCGCAGTGTTCGCGGCTCTGGATCTGCGCGGCGGACGGTCCACCATCCGCGGCGTCGGCGCACGTCAGCAACACGGAGGATCCATGATCGTCACCACCACCAACGACCTCATCGGCCACGAGATCGTGGAATACAAGGGCATCGTGCGCGGCCTGATCGTGCGCTCGCCGACCATCGCCCAAGGCATCCTCGGCGGCCTGAAGAACATCATCGGTGGCCGTATCGGCGCCTATATGGAGATGTGCGAGCAGGCCCGCCAGCAGGCTTACGATTCGATCGTCGAGCACGCCGAACAGGTCGGCGCCAACGCCATCCTCGGCTTCCGCTACGACGCGACCGAGGTCTCCAGCCAGTCGGCGGCGACCGAGGTGCTGTGTTACGGCACCGCGGTGGTGGTGCGCAGGGTCGGCTGAGCGCGCCGCGCGGACGCTGACGCGCAGCCTCATTTCCCGCGCGCACCCGCTGGCGTGGCCGTGTCCGGTTCACCAAACCGGCGCGCGGGCAAGCCCGCTTCCGCTGCGGAAGGTGGGGCCGCGTGCGTGGGCAAATCCCTGGCGGGGCTGGCGGGTCATGGCAGGATCTGCCGTGCGGCGAGACGCATCCACTGGAAAGGCCATCACATGCATCTGCGCTCCCTGGTGATCGGTGTCCTGCTCGGCGCGGCATCCTCCCTGACCTGCGCGGAGGACCTCGCGCCATTCGGCGAGTTCACCCTCGCCAGCGGCGAGAAGCTGGTCGGCGTCTACCACCCGGACTCCGGGACCTTCGACGTCTATGCGCCGACGAAGAGAATCCAGGTGACGCCCGGCCAGATCCTGACCCAGCGCCGGCTGGCGCCCGAGATCGAACCAGAGCCGGCGAGCCGGGGCGAGCTTGAAGCGCGGGTCGCCTTCCTGACGAGCGCCATCGTGGACCTGCAGGCCGGCATGAAGCGGCTCGAGAACCAGGGGTTCGATCTGGAGAGGAACCAGCAGGCGCGGCGGCTCGAGCAGGCCAAGCGCGAGGAGGCCTGCAAGCACGCGGAAGCGCTGATGGGTGCCGAGCAGGATCCCGCCCGCAAGGCGGTCTACGCGGCGCTGATTCAGGAGCACCTCAAGGCCATCGCTGAAGCCCACGTCGCCATCGCCGCCAGCGGGACGTCCGCGGAAACGATCAGGGCGAGACTCGAGGCGAAGGAGCACGAACGCCAGGATCTGCAGGCCCGGCAGGCCTGGCTGGTCGGCCGGCTGCCGGCATTTTCCAAGGACAAATAGCAGGATGCTGCACCGTGATATTCCGTTGAGCAGATGCCCGATTGGCGTCGATAGCTCGCGGAAACCGCTGTCGGCATTCACCTGTCACCGCGCGATATCCAGCACCACATCATCGATCACCAGCGCCCCCGCGCGCGTCCGCCCCTGCGTCGCGAGCTGCGCCGCGAAGCCGTAGAAGGCGAGCGGGTAGCGGATCTGCCACTCGAGACCGGCCGGCCCGCCCCAGTGCCAGGAGCGGTGCGGCGAGAGCGGGAAGGTGACGTGGCGCCAGCCCCGCCGGCCGGGTTCGGGCAGCGGCTGGCGCCATTCGAAGATCTTGCCGTCGGCGTCGCAGAAGCGCACCGCGACGTGCTCAACGTCGGCGCCGTCGGCGGACCACATATCCAGGCCGATGGTGCCGGTGGCGCTGTCGGTCAGTTCAGCAAGCGGTGGCCGGCGCACCCGGTAGCTGCAGTCGATCCACACGCTGTGGTCGGCTGGCCACGAGAAGTCGAGCGCCTTGCCGCTGGCCGCCGCGTCGGGCGCCACCACTAGGTCGAGGCCGGGCAGCTTGTCGTGGTAGCCGTGGCCCTCGAGGCCCGACTC
>JACDGQ010000209.1 GCA_013821615.1 Planctomycetota bacterium | reverse complement strand
CGCTGGTGCAGATCGAAGGAGCGAAAGCATTTCATGCTGTTTTTACCGATGAATCCGCCTCATGTTGTCGGCTTCTGACCCCAGGAATGGGGGATTGATGACGCCCTATCCCCGACGGGCTCCTAGCAGCTGCGGTGTCGCGGATAGAATCGCGCGCATGGAGACTCCATGAAGCCCCAGTTCACGCACGCAGAGCGCGTCCACAAACCAAATCCGTCTGTCCGAGGCCGAGCCTTGATCGATGACTGGCAGCGCTCTGGCCTATCGCGATCAGCCTACGCCCGTCAGCACCAGGTCGGTGCCCACCTGCTCTCGTACTGGATCAAACGTTTGCAATCAGCGGAGTTGTCGCCCGAGCTCGCCACGGCGCCGGTCACGCCCGTTGATTTCGTTCAGGTTTCGCTGCCTGCGCCCGGCCCATCCACCCCGGCGTCAGGGTTAGCCAGCTCGGCGGTGGAGATCCTCTTCCCACGCGGTGTCGCCGTGCGCATCCGGCCCGGCGTCGACCTGGGCTTGCTCCGCAGTGTCATCAGCGCCCTGGAGAGCGCGCCGTGCTGACCTTTGGCGGCACCCGGCGCATCTTCCTTGCCCGCCAAGCCACCGACATGCGCAAGGGCTGCGCCTCCCTGGCAGCCGTGGTCGAGAATGCCTTCGGCCAGGATCCGTACGCCGGCGACCTCTTCGTCTTCATCGGCAAGCATAAGAACCGCGTCAAGATCGTCGCCTGGGATCGGTCGGGCTTCTGGCTCTGCGCGAAGCGCCTGGAGCAGGGAACCTTCGCCGTACCCACGGGCGCCGCCGTCGAGGACGGCACTGGCACCATGACGCTCTCTCCGGCGCAGATCCAGATGCTGCTCGAAGGCATCGATGTGCACCGTGCCACGTACCACGCCCAGTATCATCGACCGCCTCCAGCGGTGACACCGTCGCTGTCGCCATCAGCAGGTGCTCCATGAACAGATGTCCTGAGTCTCCCGTGTTGACGCGATGTGCTCCCTGGTACAATGCGGTATCATGTCGCTGGCCGAACGCGTGAAGAGCCTGACCGATGCCCTGGCGGCGGAAATCCTCCGCCGGCAGACGGCTGAATCCGAGAACGCCGCTCTGCGGGCGCACCTCGCGACCACTCAGGCCCCGATCGAGTTAGTGATCGAGAATACCACACTGCGCGCCCAAGTCGCCGACCTCACCGAGAAGCTGGAGGTCATGTCCTACCGCATGGCCCAGATGGCTCGCCGCGTCTTCGGGCGCTCCAGCGAGCCACACCACCCCGACCCGCAGCAGCTCGAGGAGACCTTGCGCCAGGTTCTGGCTGAGCATGCGCTGCGGCCAGTGAACCCGGGCACGACAGCCAGCAGCGCCGCTGATTCCGCCGCATCACCAGCCGCCGCTGGCCAGGATAACGCCACCACCACCGCCGCCCAACCCCACTCACAGCACGCTGCCGCATCGCAGTGGACATCGCCGGCCACCAGGGCGCGCGCCAAGCGCCGCGGCCGGCTCACGCTTCCCGCATGCCTGCCCACCGAAGACGTCCTCTTGGACGTCCCAGAGTCAGAACGCCTCGACGCCCATGGGAATCCCCTGCCACAGGTGGGAATGGAGATCATCTGGAAGCTGGACTATCGACCGCCCACATTTTACCGCCTGCGCATCCTCCGCCCGATCTACCGGGTCCCGTTCAGTGATGAGCTGCGGATCATCGCCCCACCCCAGTCCGGTGTGGTTGCCGGTGGCCTGCCCACCGACACCACCGTGGCCATGGTCTTGGTAGAGAAATACGATTTCCACTGCCCGCTCTACCGGCAGGAAACGCGGTGGGAGCGCGCGGGCATCGATCTTAGCCGCGCCACCCTGATGAACTGGGTCAAGCACGGCGCTACGGCCTTGGCTCCCATCCAGGCTGCCATCGGCGATGCCATCCGCACCAGCCCGGTGATTGGATTGGACGACACCTGGATCCGAGTGCTGGACCCCGGTGCTGGTAAGACACACCAGTCGCGGCTCTGGGGCTACTATGCCGATGACGAGTTCTATTGCGACTACCGGCGGACGCGGGAGGGCAGATGGCCGGCGGAGTTCCTGGCCACCTACCGGGGGACGGTCATGGGTGACGCCTATGCCGGGCACCATAGGCTCTTCGTAAACGGCCTCATCATCGCAGCGGGGTGCATGGCGCATGCCCGGCGGAAGTTCGAGGAAGCCATGGAATCCGGAGAGCTCGCTGCCAGCCAGGCCCTGGATCTCTTCTCTCTCCTCTATGACCTGGAGCGCCAGATCGCCGGCCAGTCGCCGGCTTACCGCCTGGCACGGCGGAAAACGGTGGCAGTGCCCATCATGGATCGCCTGGAGCGCATCCTGGTCGCCTGGCGGGACACCCTGCGCCCCTCCAGCGGTCTGTACCGCGCATCGCAGTACACCCTGAAGATCTTCTCGCAGCTGCGCATCTACACGGTCGATGGCCGGGTGCCGATCGACAACAATGACTTGGAGCGGCTGTGGCGGCAGCCCAGCCTCAACCGCAAGAACTCCCTGTTCGTGGGTTCTGACCGCGGTGGCGCCTGGGCGGCGACGATGTTCAGCATTTGCCAGAGCTGCCGGCTCGTGAGCCTGGATCCCTACCGGTACCTGGTGGAGATCTTCGCCGAGCTGCACACTGGGCGAATGGACTATGGCAATCTGCGGCCAAAGGCGTGGGCCGGGCGGCTGGTGGCGAAGACAGCATGAGAGGCAGGGTGCTTGGACCCTCCCAATTGAACGGCGTCAGGGACCCTGCCCTGGGGGCCATCCATGGATGGGTATCGTCGCCGGAGCTATTGACCACAACACCGGGTTGGCGGCTGTGGCTTGGGATCGAAGAGGCCCGCAGCGGGGTCAGAGGGGCTCGGCGCCTCGGCAGGCATGGCTGCCGTTGCTACCGGCGGAGGATCCAGGGAACGCAGAGCGAGTTCTCCCGCCTGCCGTACGGCGAGGATCGGCGAGGACTTCGCCCTCTCGAAAACGTCACGGCTCGCCTGATCGCGCCAGTGCCCGAGTGCCCATAATGCCGCGACGCGGATAGGGATCAGTGTATCGCTGACAAGCGTCCGGATCCTCGGGATGAGGTCGCGATGATCTTGCTCAACGACACAGCGGATGATCAGGTCCTGATCCTGCGCCCACGCTGGATCGTCGAAGCCGGCGGCGACGGTCGCTAGGGCTTCGGCATTCTGAATGTGAAATAAGGCAAGGAGCGCTTCCCGGCGGACGGACCGCTCTGAATCAGTCAAGGCGCCATGGAGGCGGTCAACAATCTCCTGATGTTGCGAATCCTCAAAGGTGGGGCCTAGGCGCTCACCCAAATGTTGGGCCGCATAGCCACGAAACCGCGGTCGTTCGCTGGTATTGTCGAGGATGCCGATCAAATCGCCGGTGAGTCTCGGAGCCGCGGTGTGCTGCAGGAGATCGGCGGCGATATTGCGGATGGTATCGTTTTCAGATGCGTCGCGGAGCGTACCAGCGATCGCCTCGATATCCGCATCCGTTAGAGGATAGATAAGGGTTTCCAGCCCCTGCACGCGCACCTCCAATGGCGCGGACTTCTTCAGGAAGGTGCGCAATCGTGGCGCCGCGCGAGCAATCGCAGGCTGCGGAGCGGGCTCCGGTCGCTGCGCCGATGGCATGGATGCGTGGGTCGGGACGTGGGCCGGCGGGAGTGCAGAGCTCCGGGAGGAGATGAGCACTGCGGTCGCACCGGCTAAGACCCCTACGGTCAGGATGATGAGCGGATATTTGCCCATTCGTATCTCCCTAGACAATCTGCGGAATAACGGGCCGTCCTCATGTTTACCCGCTTTCGTCCCTAGAATTCCCATTAGGAACCCTGAGCCGACAGTCACGGGGGAGCGCACATTTGACGTTGCCTAGCGTGGCCCATTTGTACCCTCGTTAGCTAGCCTTGCAACCAGACACGAAGATGGGGGAAATCATGCTGAGTCGCCTTGGGATTCGTCCGTGGCCATTCGCGATCGCGGTCGTGCTCCTCGCCGCCGCTCTCCCGACCGGCCTCCTGGGTGCCGACTTTGCGGCGACCATTCCGGCCTCGTCGTGGGTGTCCCCGGTGTGCATCGAGGGCACCTACGGCTCCCAAGTGCCCGCGGGCGTGCACGCCAGCAATCGAACTCTCCAGGCCGCCGTGCACCAAGTGAGCGGCGCGGGCTTCTATACCAACGTCCCACTCCTGCCGGGGGCAAGTAATCCAGTCACGATCACTGGTGACTCGAGCGCGAGGATCTCCGGCAATGTGGCCTGGACCGTGCTCGACATCGCGGGTAAGAACGCGACCGACACCCATCTGACGATCCGACGCAATGACTTCCTGGCACTGACCGCGACAGGCGCGCAGAAAGTCGCCATTCTCGAGGGCAGTGGCGTCGATTTCAACTTCACTGGCGAACCGGGGAAGATCTATCCGGTGCCGTGGCCGGTGCAGGGGGATTACCGCTTGCTGGCTACCGCGGCGAATGGGGATCGCATCGGAGAGATAGCGGTCACGGTCGTGGCGATCGATCTCTCCAAGACCATTCTGGGCAACCTGGGGTTCAATAATGACCTCGACATTGGCGTCTCACCGGATGTAGCGGCAGGCTCTGTGTTCTACACCCCCGCTGATCCGGATCTGCTTGCCGTGTCCAATGTCCATGTCCAAAATACCTGGTCGCGAGTAACCATCACGGCGCAGAAACTCGCGCCATCCCTCCTGATTGCCCGTATTTCATCGACCTCTGGACCCATCCTTGCCGTTCAGAAGGTGGCCGCCTTCACCATCGATACGTCGCAACTCAACAACATCACCACGGATGGCGATGGCCATGGCCGTGGGGAGATTGTCGTCGAGCCCTACGTCCCTGGGCTTACGCTCATGGTCACGATGTTCGCCCATACCTCGACCTTCTTCGGGGGTGCCAAGTCCTTCACCGTGGATACAAGCGGTGGCCCGACCAGCCTCGGTGAACCCGGGTTCTTCAATAACATGGTGCTCGACCAAGCGATCGGGCCGGCCAGCGACCTCCATTTCGATATCCTCGTTCCGCAGGGAGAAACGAGCTACTGCGTCAGTGTGAATGGTTTCCAGAATTACTACAGGAAGTGACCAGTGCTCTCACCTCGCCGCCCCTTGCTCTCGCTCGCAGCCGCAACTCTTTTCAGCGGGCTAGTTGCGATCTTCACCGGCAGCTGCGGATCCCCTCCTCCCGCTAGCACACCGCCTTCCGCACCGCCACCTCCCGTCACCACGACGTATCGGGTCAATGGCTCGGCAAAGACGTGCTCCTGTTATTTGAAGGGAGTAGTCTGCATTACGGAAGTCGATGACATACCGTCCAAATATTTCAACACAAAATGTGAGGATGTGACAGATGTCACGGCTAATGGTTGGTCCATGGAGTTCATTCCAGATCCAACTTGTCTAAATACTTTCACATTCATTCAGACCATTTCCACTAACGGTACTCCGCAGCACGTAGATGCCACCTGCGAGGATAAGAATAAAAATCTTTCTACGCCGGGTGGTATAGAAATCCCATCCGCTCCCGCGCTCGATGGGCCGTATGCTCTAGAGGGCAATGTTGACGTGGATTCAGAGATCGAAATCGGGGTGGTAATGCACAGTACAGACCCCAAATGCGACAACACCGTGATTGGTACTGTCAGATTCTCCTGGCACCGGCCATCTCACAATGGGGGCGATGCACTTAAGCCAGGTCATGCTACGGCGATTTCCGCCACCATTGCCCCATCTACAAGTCCCACCACGAAGCCGGGGGACAAATTCTGCATGAAATTGGATGGTGATTCGAAGGGCTTCCGCAATGCAGTTTCTGCCTGGAAAGCAGTGGGCGGCACAGTCCCGTAGCTATTTCTGACTGCACTGCGACTGCTGAGGATTAGCGTCAATCCGAGCTACTATGGCAGCACGGATTGACGCTCACGGGAAGGCAGGAGGCCGCAGAGGACAACCTCTGGAAGGTGGCTCGTTCCCGCATTGCGAACTGTCGCCTCTGCCGCCTCCTGCTTTCCTCCTCTGCGACCTCTGCGTTAAGATCCAATGCCCTCGGCGGACGGCTTAACGCAGAGGCGCAGAGGGGAAGGC
>JACDGQ010000208.1 GCA_013821615.1 Planctomycetota bacterium | reverse complement strand
CCCGAGGGCGACGCGCTGCCGCTCGCCGCCGGACAGGGTTGCGGGCCGGCGCGCGAGCAGCGGCTCGAGCGCGAGCAGCTCGACGACTTCCGCAAAGGCGATGCGGCGCTGCGTCGGCGCCAGCAGGCGCTCGCCATAGCGCAGGTTGCCTGCAACGCTCAGGTGCGGCAGCAGCCGCCCGTGCTGGAAGACCACGCCGATGCGACGGCGGTGCACCGGCACGTGGATGCCGGCCGCGGTGTCGTCGAGCACCTCGCCATCCACCACCACGCGTCCGACCGCCGGGCGCACCAACCCGGCGATCAGCTGCAGCAGGGTGGTCTTGCCCGCGCCCGACGGCCCGAACACCCCGGTCGCCGGCGCGGCCAGGCTGCCGGCGACGCGCAGCCGGAAGGCGCCGTCGGCGAACCCCACCTCGGCATCGATGTCCACGCTCATGGCGTCTCCACCCGCCGCGCCAGCCGACGCGCCACCCATTCCGAGCCGATCAGCGCCAGCAGCGAGATCGCCAGCGAGATCAGCACCAGCCGGCGCACGGAGGCGTCGCCGTCCATGACCTGGGACTGGGCGTAGATCGCCACCGGCAGGGTGCGCGACTCGCCGGGGATGTTGCCGGCCAGGGTGATGGTCGCGCCGAATTCGCCGAGCGCGCGCGCGAAGGCCAGCACCAGCCCGGCGAGGATGCCCGGCGCGGCCAGGGGCAGGGTGACGGTGCCGAGCACGCGCAGCGGACTGGCGCCGAGGGTGCGCGCCGCGTCCTCCAGTCCACGGTCGGTCATCTCCACCGCCACGCGCACCGCGCGCACCATCAGCGGGAAGGCCATCACCGCGGCCGCCAGCGCCGCGCCTTTCCAGGTGAAGGCGATACGCAGCCCGAACCACGCTTCCAGCCAGGCGCCGATCAGGCCGCGCCGCCCGAACGCGACCAGCAGCAGGTAGCCGGTGACCACCGGCGGCAGGACCAGCGGCAGGTGCACCAGCGCGTCGACCACGGCTTTGCCCGGGAAGCGCGTGCGCGCCAGCAGCCACCCAGTCAGCGCGCCCGGCACCGCCACCAGGGCGACGCTGGCGAGCGCCACCTGCAGGCTCAGCGCCAGCACGGCGATCTCGTCTTCGGTGAGGATCACCGGCACCTTCCCCTCGCAGCCGCTGTGACGTGCGGGCGTCGCCACGATTGCACGCGCTCGACCCGCCACAAGCGGAGTTGCCTGCCCAACCCTACCCGGTTCCTCATCATTCGTGGGAATCCATCACCTACTCGGGTCTCGTCGATCACAACAGAAAAGACAGGATCAAACAAGAGAAACGGAGGAACGGAGGACAGCCAGGAAATGCGGAGTTGCCTGCCCAACCCTACCCGGTTCCTCATCATTCGTGGGAATCCATCACCTACTCGGGTCTCGTCGATCACAACAGAAAAGACAGGATCGAACAAGAGAAACGGAGGAACGGAGGACAGCCAGGAGATGGCGATGCTGTTTTTCCTGATTTCGCTTTTTTCCATTGGCGGCCTGCCTTCCTCCGTTTCTCCGTTCCTCGTGTTCGATCAGGTTTCGCTCTCCCCGCGATGGACGGAATGTTTCCACCTCGGACGACGAGGAACCCCTTACCGCGATCGCCGAGCGTGTTGCCATGCTCACCCCACCGTCTGACCCCCGCTTCCGCCACCTCCATAACGCCCGCGATACCTGCTTGGCGTCATGCCCTTCCGCTTCACGAACTGATGGCTGAAATGGCTCTGGTCATAGAACCCCGTCTCCAGCGCGATGGTCGATAGCGGCAGTCCCGTGGTGGTCAGCAACTCGCACGCCGCACCGATCCGCACCCCGATCAGGTAGCGCAGCGGGGTGACCCCGAAGCGCTTGCGGAAGCTGCGCTCGAACTGGCTGACCGACAGCCCGAGCAGCCGCGCCAGCTCGGTCATGGTCAGCGGCTTGGCGTAGTCGGCCATCATTGCCTCGATCACCGGCGCCATGGCCAGGAAGCGGTGGCTGGTCGACGACATCGCCTGCAAGTCGCGGGTGATCCCGACCAGGCCGATCACCGCGCCCGCGTGGTCGCGCAGCGGCAGTTTGGTGGTGCTGTACCAGGCGATGGTCGCGTCGGGGTTGCGCCCGAGCTCGACCTGGTCGACCAGCGCGTGGCCGGCGAGCACGCGCGCGTCGTCCGCCGCGAAGCGCTCGCACAGGTGCGCGGGCGAGAAGTCCTCGTCGCGGCGGCCGATGATCTCCTCCTCGCGGCGGCAGCCGAACAGCCGCACCAGCGCCGGGTTGCCCAGCACGAAGCGCCGCGTGCGATCCTTGGCGAACAAGAACACGTCGGGCAGCTGGTCGAGCAGCGCAAACCCGGCGCCCGGGGGCAAGCGGGCCATGAACCGCTGCTTGAGCTCATGCGCCTCCATAAACCCCCTCTTCCGCGTACGTGATGCCGAAAAAGTACAAGGGCATGCGGGTTCTGTGCAAGAAGCGATCGGCCATCCGCCTATCATCGCAGCACCCCAGCAAAACGCGTCCAGGCTCAGCACTGGCGCCTCCTACCGTGGCCTCCCGGCCGCGCCCCCAGCGGAACCCCGGCATGAGCGGAATCTCCTACGTCGACACCAACGGCATCCGCCTCGCCTACCGCGAGCGCGGCGCGGGCGAACCGCTGGTGCTGATCATGGGCCTGGGCGCCGACGGCCCGGTGTGGGAGGACCACGTGCGCGCCTATGAGCGCAACTTCCGCTGCTTCCTGGTCGACAACCGCGGCAGCGGCGCCTCGGACAAGCCGGCCGGCCCCTACAGCACCGCGCAGATGGCCGACGACTACGCCGGCCTGATCCGCGGCCTGGGCCTGGGCGCGGTGCGTGTGGTCGGCATCTCGATGGGCGGCGCGATCGCGCAGCAGCTCGCCCTGCGCCACCCGCAGCTGGTGCGCCGGCAGGTGCTGGCGTGCACCTGGGCGCGCTGCGACACCTACGCGACCTGGATCTTCGAGCATTTCGCCGCGGTGCGCGCCGCCGTGTCCCCCGCCGAATTCATGCGCGTCCTGCAACTGTGGATCTGGAGCCCGTCCTGGGTCGCCGGCCACCGCGACGACCTGCTCGCCGTCCAGGAAGCGGCGCTCTGCTCCCCACCCATGCCGCAGCACGCCTTCGTGGCGCAGTGCCGCGCCTGCACCACGCACGACACCCGCGACCTGCTCGCGCGCATCGGCGCGCCGACGCTGATCACGGTCGGCGACCAGGACATCTTCACGCCGCCCGCGTTCTCGCGCGAACTCGCCGCGCGCATCCCGGGGGCGCGCCTCGAGGTGCTGTCCGGCACCGGCCACGCCCACCACTGGGAAGCCCTCGACGCCTTCAACGAGCTGACCACGCGCTGGCTGCTCGAAACCTGACAGGAGAGACTCCCATGGCCACGATCCGCTTCGGCTGCCAGACCTACAGCTGGCTGATGTCCGGCGACGCCAACCGCGACCGCCTCGACCACATCATGCGCGTGGCCGCCCAGGCCGGCTTCGCCGGCCTGGAATCCGAGGTGGTCATGCTCGGCCGCCTCGCCGACCCCGCCGTGATGCAGGCCAACCTCACCGCCAATGCGACCACGCTCGGCGCGGTGTGCCTGGTGCAGGACTGGCGCGGCCCGGGCGAAACCCCCGCCGAGCGCGCCGAGGCCGACCGCATCATCGCCCTGCTCGGCCGCTTCCCCGGCACCGTGCTCTCGCTCTGCCAGATGCCCGGCGCCGACCGCGTCGACCTGCGCGCGCGCCAGACCAACCTGCTGACCTGCGCCAACACCATCGCCCGGCGCGCCGCAGACCAGGGCATCCGCTGCACGTACCATCCCAACTCCCCGGCCGGCTCGGTCTACCGCACCGCCGAGGACTACGAGATCCTGCTCGCCGGCCTCGACCAGCGCGTGCTCGGCTACGCCCCCGACCTCGGCCACATCGCCGCCGGCGGCATGGACCCCCTCGCCATCGTCAAGCGCTACCGCAGCCAGGTGAACCACGTCCACTTCAAGGACATGTTCCCCGACCGCCGCTGGGCCCCGATGGGCGGCGGCATCATCGACTTCGCCGGCATCGTCGCCTACCTGCGCGACACCGCCTACGACGGCTGGATCATGGTCGAAGACGAGTGCGAGCAGGCCGAACACGACCCCGACGGCGCCACCGCCAACAACGGCGTGTTCGTGCGCGAGAAGCTGGTGCCGATTGCGAAGGCCGGGGCGGCGAAGGGCTGATCCGGCCGAACGAGCGGACGGTCATCCCAGAGCGTCGGGCGGGCCCAACGCCAATTCCGCACGATCAGGGAAACCCCGTCCAGGTTGCGGTCCCAGATCCATGTACCATGAAATTCCCGGTGTCACATCCGGATTTTCATGGTATATTGTTCGCCATGATCACTCGGAAAGCCATCCTCGACCAAATCACCACCGCTCTGGCGCGCAGCCGCGTCGTGGTGCTGGCGGGCCCCCGCCAGTCCGGAAAGACCACCCTGGCGCGCGCGCTGCTGAGCGAGGAGTCGGAGAACTGGTTCGATCTCGAGGATCCGACGGCATTGGCCCGGCTCGCCGAGCCCATGACGGCGCTCAGCCCCCTCATCGGCCTGGTGGTGATCGACGAGGTGCAGCGCCGGCCGGACCTCTTCCCCGTGCTGCGCGTACTTGCCGACCGTCGCGGAGCCCCGGCGCGCTTCCTGATCCTCGGCAGCGCATCCGGCGAGCTCCTGCGCCAGAGTTCGGAAAGCCTGGCCGGGCGCGTTGAACGCATCGTCATCGGCGGCTTCTCCCTCAGCGAACTGGGCGCCGATGCGGCACCGGTGCTGTGGCGGCGCGGCGGCTTTCCGCTGTCCTACCTCGCCTCGCGCGAAGTCGACAGCATCGCCTGGCGCAAGCATTTCATCCAGACCCTGCTGGAGCGCGACCTGCCGCAATGGGGCGTGCGCGTGCCCGCGACCGCCCTGCAGCGGTTCTGGACCATGCTCGCCCACTATCATGGCCAGATTTGGAATGCGGCCGATCCCGCACGCGCTCTGGGCGTGAACGAATCCACGACGCGCCACTACCTCGACCTGCTCAGCGACGCGTTCATGGTGCGCCAGCTGCAACCCTGGCACGCGAACCTCAAGAAGCGCCAAGTGAAGTCGCCCAAGGTGTACGTGCGCGACAGCGGCCTGCTGCACCACCTGCTGGGCATCGCCTCCATCAAGGATCTCCAGAGCCACCCCAAGCTGGGCGCTTCCTGGGAGGGCTTCGTCATCGAGCAGGTGCTGGCTCACGAGCCCCACGACGAGGCCTTCTTCTGGGCCACCCACCAGGGCGCGGAGATGGACCTGGTGCTGCAACGTGGCGATGAACTGGTGGGGGTGGAGTGCAAGCGCGAGGACGCGCCGGGGATGACGCGGTCGATAGCGATCGCGATGGAGGACCTGGAATTGGCGAGAGTGGCGGTGGTGTATCCCGGGGTCCGACGGTATGCGATCGCCGACCGGGTGGAGGCGGTGCCGCTGGGCCAGGCCGCCTGTGGGAAAGGCATTTTCGCTCGGTGACCGACGACCGTCGACGGCACGCGGTCGTCGCGAAGCCAACGTTACGCCGGAGGTGCGAATTGCGGAGATACGCCGATGGTCGGCCCTTCCTGCGGAACAGGCCCTAGCCCCACACGTCCGAAGGTTCAGCCGACCCCGCCTTCTGGATTATCAAACAGGCGGTATGCAGCCTTCGATTCCGCCCATCCGCCACATGCCTTGGGGATACTCTCATGCGGCGCACTGCCCAGCTGGTCCGCGACGCGTATCGCGCGTTGATTGCGCCGTTCGTCGCCGAGGTCAAGGGTAGCAAACTCGTCTTCAGACCAGGACATGCATCCTCCTTCACGGATGCGATGGCTTATGGGCTTCTGGAACCATTAACAGGGCCTGCCTGCAGAGAAGGGAAAGATGTGGGTAATGAGTAGGGCGTTGCCCTGGGCTGGGATTGGTGCGCGCCGTTGGCGCTCTCGATTCCCTGCCGACGATCTGCTCGGTTCCAAGGCGGCATACACAATCGGAAGATGTGGGCAATGGGTAGGGCAACGCCCTGGGTCCCCTCAGAAAAGAGGTGACGAGCCCTGCAGGGCAATGCCTGTAAACTTAGCGGGTAAGTTGATGTTCTGCAGGAGTTTGCGTAGTGGTTCCGGGAAATATTTTCATTGACAATGC